>NZ_NHSK01000041.1 GCF_016653355.1 Rhodoplanes elegans
CCGTCGCGCTCGCCGGAGCTCAACCCGGTCGAGAACGTCTGGCAGTTCCTGCGCGGCAACTGGCTCTCCAACCGCGTCTTCGACACCTACGACGACATCGTCGACGCCGCCTGCGACGCTTGGCGACACCTCGTCGCCCAGCCGGAGACTATCACCTCGATCGGAATGCGAGCTTGGGCTCACATCGGTCAATCATGAGGGCCGTTAGTATGATTAGCCCTTGCCCGACGACGTCGAGACGCTGAAGCGTCTCTTGCTCGCGCGCGACGCGGAACTGGCCGGGGCTCGCGCCGAGGTGTCGAGCGCGGAGGCGCTGGTCGCCCATCTGCGGCTCGCCATCGAGAAGATGCGGCGCGAGCTCTGCCGCGCGGCTTCGCCGGACCGAGCCTGCTCGCCATGATCGTGTTCGAGAAGTACGGGCAGCACCAGCCGCTGAACCGTCAGGCCGAGCGCTATGCACGGGAGGGTGTCGATCTGAGCCTGTCGACGCTCGCCGACCTGGTCGGCGGCTGCGCCACGTTGCTGCGCCCGCTCTACGATCTGATCAGAACCCATGTGTTCGCCGGCGACCGCGTGCACGGCGACGACACGCCGGTGCCGGTTCTGGCGGAGGGCAAGACCGACACCGGCCGGGCCTGGGTCTATGTGCGCGACGATCGCCCGTTCGGCGGGCATGATCCGCCGGCGGCCGTGTTCTTCTACTCGCGTGATCGCACAGGCGATCATCCCGAGCGCCACCTGCATGGATATGGCGGGATCCTCCAGGCCGACGCCTATGCGAGATTCAATCGGCTCTACGAGGCGGGACGCAAGCCGACGCCGCTCGTGGAATCCGCGTGTTGGTCACACGCACGCCGCAAGTTCTTCGTGCTGGCCGACGTGACGACGAAGGCTCGGGCGAAGCCATCTGCCGTCGCGCCATTGGCCCTCGACGCCGTGACGCGCATCGACGCGATCTTCGACGTCGAGCGCGAGATCAACGGTTCGCCGGCGACATGCTGAAGCGCTGGGCCGCCTTCACGCGGTTCCTCGACGACGGGCGAATCTGCCTGACGAACAACGCCGCGGAACGCGGCCGAGCGCCTCGCCCTGCGTCGTGAGCGAGTCGCTCCTCTCGTCGTCGACCTCGAGATCTGCGCCCTGCGTGGCATCGCGCTCGGCCGAAAGTCGTGGCTGTTCGCCGGCTCCGACCGCGGCGGCGAACGCGCCGCGCTGATGTACACCCTGATCCAGACCGCCCGCCTGAACGACGTCGATCCGCAAGCCTGGCTCACCGACGTCCTCTCACGCATCAACGATTACGCCATCCGAGACTTGGCCGCGCTGCTGCCCTGGAACTGGACGCCGGCGCCCAACTCTCTCGCCGCCTGACCCTCCGTCCCGGACAGCGCATGCAGAAATCCCGCGGCCCCCGCCGGATGGGTACTCCGCGACCACCGCCGACGCCGCTGCACCGACGTGATCACCTCGACCTGCGTCTTCGTCATAGGACTACTCCTAGTGATAGTCCTATGACTTCCGTCCCGGATCATAATCAGCCCCTCGCCCACAAGGCGGCCGCTATCGGATGGATACGAAGCGTTCGGCGATCAGGCGCTTCAGATCGACCTTGCGCCAGCACACCATGCCATGCACGGCCCGGTCCGGGCCGGTCTCGACGATCTGCGCCAGCTCCGCGAGCTGGGCGGCGGTCAAGGCGGCCTCAGCCGGAGGGATACGACCTCGTCACCCGAGAGACCCTCGAACCGGACCTTGACCTGGCCGTCGCCTGCCGATCGCCACCGGCACGTCGGCCGGCGCGCTGCCGGCCGCTGCCCGTTGAGGCGGTCGGCCACCACGCGCCCGGCGTCCTCGACGTGGACGTCGGTCTCCATGAATATCTTGGAGCTCCGCCGCCGCCCCGCGCACATGGCCGCCGGAATAACACCCCAGCCGGCGTCAGGATCATCAGCGCGCGCTACAACGGCAAATCCGCGAGTTTAATCCATCGCCTTGGCGACGTCGGAGTGGCGCGACAGGCGTAAGGGCTTTCCGAGGCGATTTCACGGTTCTAGACAGTATGAAGTTGTGGCGCTGAGGATGTGGGCTCGACGATCGCGAGGTCTGCGCCCCGGATACGGTTTCGCAGAGCGACCATTGGACGTTCGATGGCGATCTTCATCGTCCAAGCGAGAATTAATGACCCGATTACTGCGGTGATTTGAGACGCTACGCCGAGTCCCTCCAGCGACAGCACCAAGACGATGACCGCATAGTGATTGAGATAGAGCGGGTAGGCGAGGTCTCCGAACCATTTATCCCGGCGCACGGCAGCAGAGGATAGTCGAACGCGCGATAGAGGAAAGATTGCGAGTCCGCATCCTACCAAAAGCAACACGGCGGTCCAGACAGGGGGCGATGCGAGACCTTCCAACCACGCTGCGCTGAGATTCACCCGACCCTGCGTATACCGGATAAAGTGCAGCACAGCTGCAAAGAGGGCTACCGCTGCGACGAGTTTCGCGACCCAGTCATCTCGCGTGACCGCAGCATAAGCACACACGCCGAATGCGAAGTACGGGATGTAAGCAAAGGACGAGTGGAGTGGACGCAGATACTCGCTGATGGCGTGAACAGAAAGCGCGCCAACCACGCAAGCGATGCAGTAGGTGCGGGCGGAAAGGAATTTGCCGCCGACACTGAACCCGATCATGCACGCGGCTACGGCACCATAGAAGACGAATTCGACGAAGATCGCCCAAGCAAAACGAACGAAGTAGTACCACTCCCGATCCGGTAGAATATTGTTGAAATTGAACACCGGCACGATGGCTGTGAGCTGCACGAGTGCATTCTGCCAAGACAGCATCGCATCGACCGGCGGCGCCGCGTAGTCTTGCAGCTGCAAAGTCCCAAGTCGCCACATGGACGCGTGAACGCAGATGGAAACAAGCACAGCTCCCCAGTACGGGGGGATGAGCCTTAGCGCCCTGTTGGCGAGAAAGGCCCCCGGCCGCCCCAAATAAAACGCATCGATGGCTTCAGCGATGATGAAGCCTGACAAAATAAAGAACGCCATTACGGCGACGTTGCCGAGACCGACGTTGTGGACGAATGAACCCGGTGCGCTGAACGTCCACGTGTGGCTGACCAACACCATGAACGCTAGCGCAAATCGATATGTGCCCAGAGCTCGATAAAGAGCCGGCCCCTGTACATGCGCCACTTCCCAGCCTCCCATCTACGCGGCGGGTACAGAAACAGCCTGGGGCGGCCCAGGTCAACCGGAATAGCCGCCTGCCCTATCCCTTTCCCTTTACACGTAAATTCTTCACCCGCCGGCCGAGCGGCATTCGGCTCGGGCTGGCGGCCCGTCAGCGTGTTCGGGATGTTGATCGTCGGGGCAGCTGTGTTTGTCACATAGGCGCCCTCGTTGCCTTCGAGGTAGGCGTACTCGACGGTGTCGACGGCCGACGTGTTCGGATCGACGTGCGACTGATCTGGCCCGAAGCGTCTCGCGGTCGCCCACGGCAACGGCACATTCCGGATGTTCTGTCGGTCCCGGCCGAGGTGATGCTCGCCGATTTGCCTTGGCGGACCATCTTATGGCGCACCGGACCGAAAGGGCGCCTCATAGCGCGGTTCGCAGCGATCCGCGTGCGCATCGCTGACGGTCCTGCGCAGCGGATCAGGGACAAGGGCCAACAGCATCTGCCGGGCGAGGAAGCCTGGCTCGTCGGTGAACACCGCTCCTCCGGGGAGACGAAGTACTACCTCGCCAACCTGCCATCGACGCTGGGACTGCGCCAACTCGCCGCCACCATCAAGGCTCGCTGGATCTGCGAGCAGGCCCATCAGCAGCTGAAAGAGGAGCTCGGGCTCGACCACTTCGAAGGACGGCCCTGGCACGGGCTGCACCGTGATGCCCTCATGACGATGATTGCCTACGCCTTCCTCCAGCATCGACGTCTGGCGGCCGAGCGGGAAAAAAGAATCGACGGGTCACCACCTCAACCGAGTCTCCCCGCCGTTCGACACGCCATCATCGCCCACATGCTGCAACCGGTTCGCCGGTGCCCTCACTGTAGAAGACGCATCGCCTTCTCGGTGCTGAATAAAATAAAAGTGCCAAAGTAGTGCTAGCACAATGCACACTATTGATAGGCTGCACCCAATCATTCCGGCTACCACCCGAAGCAACGCAAAGCGCCGACCGGACGTGACGCTTGCCAGAACTGAGCCCGAGGCAGTGTTTCGGGCCACCGCGTCTCAGTCGATGTGGCGCGCGCCGCCGGCGAGGAAGTCGGCGTACGCAGCAGCGAGGCCGTCGCGGAGAGAGATCTTCGAACGCCAGCCGAGGGCCGTTAGGCGGCTCACGTCGAGCAGCTTCTGGGGCGCACCATCCGGTCGCGAGGTATCGAACCGGAGTTCGTTGGTGTAGCCGACGACGTCGGCGACGACGCGGGCGAACTCGCCGATGGTGACGTCCTGCCCGGTGCCGACATTGAGGAAGCCGATGTCGGAATAGTGCTTCATCAGAAACACGCAGGCGTCGGCGAGATCGTCGACAGCCAGGAATTCGCGTCGCGGGCTGCCCGTGCCCCACACGACCACCTGCGGCTCGTTCGCCAGCTTGGCTTCGTGGAAACGGCGAATCAACGCTGCTGGAACATGACTGTTCTGGCGATGATAGTTGTCGCCCGGGCCGTAAAGATTGGTTGGCATCACCGAGATGAAGTCGGCGCCGTACTGGCGGCGAAACGATTCACAAAGCTTTATGCCAGCGATCTTGGCGACCGCATAAGGCTCGTTCGTTGGTTCGAGCAGGCCGGTGAGCAGCATGTTCTCGCTCATTGGCTGCGGGGCGTGCTTTGGATAAATACATGAAGAGCCCAGATACAGAAGCTTATCGACGCGGTAGTCATAAGCGGATTGAATGACATTCGTGACTATTTGGAGATTCTCAAGAATGAATTGAGCGGGATAGGTTGCATTGGCATGGATTCCCCCTACCAGCCCTGCAGCAAGAAACACCGCATGAGGTCGTGTTTTGGCGATGAACTCCTCGACGGCGAGTTGTCGTCTCAAATCGAGTTGCTGACGGTCGGCGGTCACGATCTCGCAATCTTCACAAGCAAGACGGCGCACAATGGCGCTCCCCGCCAAGCCTCTGTGCCCAGCGACGAAGACCTTCTTACCGCGGAGATCGAACTGAACAGGCGAAGTCATTGCGAGAACCCTGTAACTGACTCGTCTAGCGGCTGTCTCGGAACGCAGCGAAGTGGTACGAAAGCGAGAGGCTTTATCCAATCTCGCCACTACCGGTAGCGCGACAAGTACCATTCAACGAACGCGGAAACTCCAACTGATACTGGAGTGCCTGGTCGAAAGCTGGTCAAGACCTCCAGCAGGCGGTGGTCCGCGAAGGTCTCACGCACGTCCCCGGGCTGCATTGGCCGCATGAGCTTCTCAGCCTGGCGTCCCAAGGCGATTTCGATTGCTGTCACGAAGTCCATCAACCCTATTGGCTGACCTCCGGCGATGTTGACGACCCGCCACGGTGCTACAGGAGAAAGCGTATCGGCCGCGCCAGGAACCTGCACCGGCTTTCCTTGAACTGGCGGCTGGTCGATCAGGCGGACCACAGCTTCGATTAAGTCGTCGATATAGGTGAAGTCTCGCCGCATATTGCCCATGCCGTAGATTTCGATTGGCCGGCTATGCTGGATTGCGTTGACGAACTTGAACAGCGCCATATCGGGGCGCCCCCAGGGGCCATAAACAGTAAAAAAACGGAAGCAAGTTGTCGGCACGCTCCACAAATGCGCATAGGAGTGCGCCAGCTCCTCCATTGCCTTCTTTGTTGCGGCGTAGATGGTGATGGGGAAGTCAGCGCGTTCGACTTCCTGGAACGGCATCGTCTCATTGCCACCGTAGACGGAGCTGGTAGAGGCAAGCAGAAGGTGCTGCGGGGCGAACTCCCGGGCAACCTCAAGCAGGTTGAACGAACCGATGAGATTCGAATCGATATAGGCGCGCGGATGCTCAAGTGAATAGCGCACTCCAGCCTGGGCGGCTAGATGAATGATGATGTCCGGCGGCGCGAGGGCGGCAGCGGCCCGCAACGCCCCGAGTTCCTCCAGCGGCGCGACGATGGCCCGGAACCCCGCATACCCGGTCAGTATCGCGTGCCGATCCTCCTTTAGGCGGCGGTCATAGTAGTCGGTCATCGCATCGTAACCGACGATGGTATGGCCCTGGGAGAGCAGCCGCCTCGCCAGATGGAAGCCGATGAATCCTGCTGTACCGGTGATCAAGAAATGCATGTGGGTATCCTCCGCACTTCAGCGCTCTTAGCCGAAACATGGCATGTCGTCACGATCCGCCCCACAATGGCGGATTTGCCCTACCCACACTGGAATAGCTGAATCCGGCCGCCGCCATCTCGTCCGCACGGTAGACGTTGCGCAGGTCGACCATCACGGGCTGGCGCATCGCGCTCTTGAGCCGCTCCAGGTCGAGGGCGCGGAACTGCTCCCACTCGGTGACGATGACGACCGCGTCGGCGCCCTGCGCGCACTCGTAGGCGTTGGCACAGAAGGTGACGAGGCCGTCGAGGTCGCGCTTCGCCTGCTCCATGCCGGCCGGGTCGTAGGCCCGCACCTTGGCGCCCATGTCGTTGAACGCCGTCACCAGCGGGATCGACGGCGCGTCGCGCATGTCGTCGGTGTTCGGCTTGAAGGTGAGGCCGAGCACCGCGATCGTCTTGTCGCGCACCGACCCGCCGAGCGCCGCCGCGACCTTGCGGGCCATGGCCCGCTTCCTCTGGTCGTTGACGGCCGCGACCGTCTCGACGATGCGCAGCGGCGTGCCGTTGTCCTGCGCGGTCTTGATCAGCGCCAGCGTGTCCTTGGGGAAGCACGAGCCGCCGTAGCCGGGACCGGCGTGCAGGAACTTCGACCCGATGCGGTTGTCGAGGCCGATGCCGCGCGCCACCTCCTGCACGTCGCCGCCGACCTGCTCGCACAGATCCGCCAGCTCGTTGATGAAGGTGATCTTGGTGGCCAGGAATGCGTTCGCGGCGTACTTGATCAGCTCGGCGGTGCCGCGCGCCGTGAACATCAGCGGCGCCTGGTTGAGATAGAGCGGCCGGTAGAGCTCGGTCATCACCTTGCGGGCGCGCTCGTCCGTGGTGCCGACGACGATGCGGTCGGGATGCTTGAAGTCGCGGATCGCCGCGCCCTCGCGCAGGAACTCGGGATTGGAGACCACGGCGAACTCGGCGTCCGGCCGCGTCTCGCGGATGATCCGCTCGACCTCGTCGCCGGTGCCGACCGGCACGGTCGACTTGGTGACCACCACGGTGAACCCGTCGAGCGCCGCCGCGATCTCGCGGGCGCAGGCATAGACATAGGAGAGGTCGGCATGGCCGTCGCCGCGCCGCGACGGGGTGCCGACCGCGATGAACACGGCGTCGGCCGCCGCCACCGGCCCGGCGAGCGCCGTGGTGAAGTCGAGCCGCTTCTCGCGCACGTTCGAGGCGACCAGGGCGTCGAGGCCCGGCTCGTAGATCGGGATCTCGCCCGCCTGCAGGGCCGCGATCTTGCCCGCGTCCTTGTCGACGCAGGTCACCTCGTGGCCGAAGTCGGCAAAGCAGGCCCCGGACACGAGCCCCACATAGCCGGTGCCGATCATCGCAACTCGCATCGACAGCCTCTCCAATGTCACTTTCGATACGGTGCCGACATAACACGAAACCGTGATGATGTTCGTCCGTCGAACAGAAGAGCGCGACGCCAAGCTCGATTCGTGCGGAGTGGTCGCGGCTACCGTCTTCGTTTATGTTTTGTTCCCGAGACCCGGCGCCGTTTTGACCGCCCGATCCGGCGCCGCGCCCGGGCCTGCTCCGTGCTCGACACGGACGGTCCGTCGCCTTCGTCCGTCGTCGGCGGATAGATGCGCTCCCGCCACGGCCCGAGCTGGGCCGCGTCACGATAGTCGTAGACGCGCAGGTGCGGCGTGCGGCCCTGAACCAGCCGCAGGATTTCGGCGACGTCGAGCACCGTCCACCGACGCGCCAGGCATACGACGGCGTCGTGCTCTGCGGCGAGGTCCCGCTTCATCTGGCGCGTGCGTTCGGGCCGCGGGGCGAGGCGGATCCCGATGTCGACCACGGTCACCTCCTCCTCGGCCCAGCACCAGCTCCCGATCACATGGGCCTCGACGATGCGATGCATGAAGCCGGGGCGGCCGTTCACGTCCGCGATTCGCGCCGTGACCTTGGCGATGATCGCCGCGGCCTGCCGGCGCGGGATCGGCTGCAGCCGGCGCTCCCCCGTCAGACGCCGACCGAGCGGCGTCAGCGCAAGGCCCGGGAGGCGCCCCTTGTCGGCGCGCCACCCGGCGACGCCCGCGACATACCCCTGGGCCAGGAGGGCGTCCGCAAGATCGAAGCCGGCCCGCGGGGGAATGCGAAGCCGCAAGGTGAAGTCGATCGGGTGCCAGATCTGATCGCCGATCCGGCGCAGGAGGGACCGGATCTCGTCACTGGAGAAGCCACACAGGGGGGCCGGCGCGTCGTTGATGTCGTCCGACATAAGGCGTTCCGTGGTCCGTTCGGTTGTCCCGCTCGTCTCACCGGCTCTATCGGCATCGGGACGAAGCATTCGATCCGCGAACCCGCAGGGCGCCCCTCCTCGCCCCGCGGCACGGGTCGTGTGTGGCTCGATCGTGCCCTCAGGCGGCGGGCCTGAGTGGCAGCGGCCGGTTCGGTGCAGCCGGCCGCCGCGGGTCCTTCGGTTCTGACGGGCCGCGGTTCGGCAGGCCGCGCCGGGACGAAGCACCACGGCGCGGCCTGGGTCCGGGCGTGGGGTCGGATCCGCTGACCTCGCCCTGCCCCGTGCCGGCCCCGCTTCCGGCGTCCCCTTCGGACAGCGGCGGATAGATGCGCCGGCTCGGCACGCCGAGCTCCTCGAAGACATCCCACGGCGTGACATGGAGGTGGCGGGCGCCACTACGCAGCAGCTTGAGGACCTCGTTCGAGCCGAACGTCAGCATGCGCAGGAAGGTGAGGTTCACCTGACCGCTCGCGCGAACCCGGTCCATGTTCTCCTCGGACAACTTCGATCCGGGCCGCCGCCGCGCGAGGCGGACGGCGAGGTCGACGTCCGAGACTTCGGCCTCCCCGCGAAAGTAGCTGCCGAAGACGTGCGCCTCCGCGATCCGGTAGACGAGCTCGTCGCGGGCATTGATGGCCTCGATCCGCACGAGTGTGTCGGCGATGATCGCGTCGGCCCGGCTCCTCGCGATCGGCTTGAGGAAGCGGGCCGCACACAGGCGCTGGCCGAGATCCGTCACCACGAGGTCGCGCTCGTTCCCCTCGGCGTCCGGCTTCAGCGTGAGCAAGCCGCGCCGGATCAGGGCGTCGGCGAGCTGCTCGGCCCGCGCGAGAGGGATGTGGAAATGCGCGGCGATGTCCTCGTCGGTCCAGATGCGGCTGCTGATCCGGCGCAACAGGTCACGGATCAAGGTCATCTTGTAGCCCAGGATGGTCTCGTTCTTGTCGATGCGCATGCGAAAGCCTCCGGTGGTCCGGTTGTTGGTGGTCTTGGGGGGCGAGAGAGGGAGTGAGAGGCAGGCAGACGGTGAGCGAGAGCGGACGCGACCCCGAGCACGCGTGAGCGCGAGCCGGGACGCCCTCCCCGCTTCAGGCCGCCGAGGCGGGATCGGGACCCGTCCTCGACGACAGCTGCCGGCGTCTCGGTTCGGAGCGGCGCGAGGTGCTCCAGAGCGACTGCGCGACCGCGATCGGCTCTATCGCGACCGCGGTCCACCAGCGCCGTTCGTCACCGGAGCGGTGGAGCGCCCGGTGATGGGTGCGGCACAGCGGGACCGTGTACTCGTCCGAGACCTTGCGGCCGAGAGCACGAGGCTGAGCGAAGCGCAGGTGATGAGCGTCGGATGGCCGCCGGCCGCAGACGAGACACGGCCGTCGCGCGACGAAGCCGAGATGGGCCTTGTCGCGACGGCGCTTCGGCGTCGCGATCGGCAGCATGCTCTTGTCGATGGTGCCGGTCGGCTCCGGTCCCCTCTCCTCGACCCCGTCCCGGCCGGGGTCTCGGGTCAGGGCCTCCGCACCCGGTTCGGGGGTGTCGCTGGACGGCGGGAAGTCCACCCAGCCGTCCGCCTCCCGTCCGGGCTCGTCGAGAAACCGATCCACCACCCGGAACGCCGGCGCCCGCTCAGCGCCGAACCTCGGCGGGGCCTCCTGGACCGGGTCCCCTGAACCCACTGCAGCACCGCGCAAAGCCTCCTGCGGCGGAACCCTGCGGCGATCGGTCATGCTGATCGTCACCCGGCCGGCTTCGGTGCGCACGACGCGGACCCCATGCCCCGAGGCTTCGCTGGCATTCCACGGCAGGAGCGCTCGCAGCTCGGCGTGGGCCCGCTGGTGCGCGAGCGAGGCCGGGTGCGTGCCCCGCAGGAGCGTCGCGTACTCGGCCCAGGCATTCGATGTCGCCATGTCGACCACCCGCATCGCCTGCAGCCGTGGCTCCGGGAGCTCGTCGTCCCACAGCCGGGGTGCCTCCCCGGTCTGCACGGCCCGCCAGAACGCCTTCTCCACGGCGCGCAGAATCGTCTGGTAGAGTGGGTCGGCCTGGACCTCGACCAGCACCCACTTGCCGCCTCCGGTGATGATCGACAGAACCGCCGACCGCGCCTGGACGACGAGCATGTTGTGCTGGAGCTGGGCCATGTGCTTCCTGACCGCAGCCGATTCCGAGAACGACCACGGCAACATGAACTTGGCTTCGAACACCGCACCGGTCTCCTGGACCAGCCCGTCGAGGGTCGCGGCCATCCACGGCAGCGCGACATGCGTCACGCGCCGCTGGACGTGGCCGACCCGATATCCGGTCTTCTTCTCGTACCAGCGTCGGTTGAGCGGTTCGGTCGCGTGTCCGAGCTGGACGACGAGCTCGTTCGAGAGATCGCGCGGCGCCACCTCGCCCCGCTTCTCCCGCCACAGGCGCGTCAGCGCCCGCTCGTCCCGCCCCATGACGATCCGGGCATCGGAGCCGCCCAGGAAGGTGCGGCGGTCCGTGTGCACCTCATGGCGAGTGCAAGGATGTGAAGTTCTTTCTCGCATAGCTCTCTCCAAGTTCGATACTTTTAGTATCGAACAAGGCAGCAACTGATGTCAATCCGAAAAGTATCAATCCGTCAAATCAAGGCGGCTCGTGCTCTCCTGGGCTGGACTCAAGACGACCTTGCTGCTGCTGCTGCGGTCTCGATTCCAACTATCAAGCGTCTGGAATCGAAGGATGGCGCGATCGGTGGCCGCGATGAGACTGCCACCAAACTGCGCACGGCGCTTGAGTTGGCAGGTATCGAGTTTATCGAAGAAGACAGCGGGGGCGTCGGCGTCCGGCTCCGGGCATAGCTGGGTTTCCGACGCTACGAGCATGCGACGTGCCAACAAGGAACATGAAGGGGCCGTCGGGTTCATCCGCTGACTGGACGAAAAACGGATGGTCGAAAGCAGAGAGCAGGCGATAACGTAGCTGATAAGAAGTGCCCGTGCACGCAGCCGTGGGAGTAGGCAGATACAGTCATTTTCCGGGGGCAGTTCGTACCGGCGCGGTCGAGGAGCAGCACGGCGTGCGCACCTTCGGCGGCGGTCCTGCCGATCTCGTCGAGGGGGGACCTCCATGGCCTCGGGTATCGGCGGCCAGCATGATAACCGCGGCACAGGTGCCACGCGCCATGGCCCCGAACAGCCAGGCATTCTCATAACGCTGGTCGGCGGGCTGGCGCGGTCGCGAACCGCGCCGCGCCCACATGCGCCCCAGACCAGTTGCTGCTCGGCCTCGAGGAGATCGAACAAGTGGCGGCGAGCGGCAAGGCCGAGGAAGACGCGGGTGCTCCGACCGAGCGCGCGGCCCGCGCCGCCAGGCGGCGCACGAACCGCGGATCGCTCCCCTCCCATCTGCCCCGCATCGAGATGGTGATCGACATCGACGATCACGCCTGGAGCCCAGTCTATAAGCGCCGCCAGCGCGTCGAGTGACGACCGGCCGCGACTTGGTCCAGAACCGAATTGAAGCGTCTCCTGACCGATCCGCCGCCGTGACATCGCCCACTCCCGATCCGCTCTGCGGATCAGCGAGTCAGAAATTCGATGCGTCGTCCAGAGCTATCCGCGCACAGGTCTCATTAGGCGCTCTCGCGCTGGGACGGCCCCCCCGCTTCCTCGACGACGGCCGCATCGAGATCGACTCCAACGTCGTCGAACGCTCGATCCGCCCGATCGCCCTCAACCGCAAGAACGCGCTCTTCGCCGGCTGGGACGGCGGTGCCGAGCACTGGGCTGTCGTCGCCTCGCTGATCGAGACATGCAAGCTGATCGGCATCGATCCGCACGTCTATCTCGCCGACGTCATCACCAGGATCGTCGACGGCCATCGCGGACAAGGCCTACGACGCCAACAGTCTGCGACGTCTGCTCGCCGAGGGCGGCGCCAAGGCCGTGATCCCGTCGACCACCAGCCGCAAGCAGCCGATCTCCTAGATCGCATCGCCTACAGGCGCCGCAATCGCATCGAGCGGATGTTCTCGCGGCTCAAGGACTTCCGACGCGTCGCAACCCGCTACGACAAGCTCGCCAGAAACTTCCTCGCCGGCGCAATCCTGGCCGCCACCGTCGCTTGGTGGCTCAATCAAGTCCTGACCCTAGGCCGGCGACAGCGGCCTCGGGGCGTCGGTCGACCCGGCGAAGATAAACGATCCAATGGTGACGCAGGCCGGGCACAGCACCTTGAGCCACGGCAAACCGGCGAGCAAGCCGACGCGAATGCTCGGGAACCGGAAGGTCACCCTGCGCGAGCTCGGCGTTCCATGTGCCACGACGGTGCGATGCCGCCCCGCCAGATTCCACTCTAGGTAGCAGCCGGAAGGTCTAGTGGCGCGCGGGTATTAACCTCGATCAGCACCTGCGAGCCGTCTTCGCTCGTGGCGACGACGCGCCAGTCGACCAACTTGTACAGCGCCAGAAACTCGTTCCACGCCCTGAACTCGTGGTTTACCGAGTAGAACTCGTCGAACAAAATTAGATACCTGTGCTTGAGTTGTCCGCATAGCGTGTCGAGCACCGGCCGCGTCGAAATATAGAGATCCGCGTCGAAGTGAATCATCCGCACATCCTGAGGCCAGCCGCCGCTGAGATAACGCGTCAGGCTTTCGGCGAATAATCCGGATTGGATGCTGACGTTCGGTTGCGGCGGCGCCGGAAATGGGATACCGGCGGCGGCATCTGTGATCACCTTGGCGCGCGCCTGCGGGTCGTCGCCCCACAATTCGCCGGGCGCGCCAAAGCCCTTAATCGATCCGGCCGGCAGCCCGTCCCAAGCTTCCGGCAGTCCCTCGAAGCTGTCAAACCCGACCAGATAGTAACTCCGCGGCAAATGATCGACGAAGTATTTCAGTGAGCCACCGTTATTGGTGCCGAATTCAAGGATCGTTCCGCCCGATGTATTCGCACTTATCCAATTCAGTGCAGCGTTCCAGATCGGCTTTTTACCGACGGATTTATTGAAGGTCGGCACGAATTTTACGCGATCGTCAGCCGCGACCTTTTCGGCCCAGAACTTCTCGAACCGCATAGTGTTGGCAATCTTTTGCAGCGTCAGCCCCAGGTTCTCGAGCGCGTCAACGGCGATCGACGGCAGCCACGCAGCTTGAGCGATGATGCGGCGCGCCAAACCGGCATGACGCGGCCGGTCGATCCGCGCGACCGACAGCACGTCGAGACGTTGTTCAGTCGAACGGTTTGGACCATCCATGCGTGAAGATCCGACATTTGGTCAAAGCGTGCCCAATACCTCGATATTTTAGGCACGAATGAACTCGTCACGTAGCGGCTAGCGAAGAAATACGATCAAAATCCCGGATTTGCAACCAAGCGGGGTGAGCGACTGTCTTGGCTGTCAAGCGTTTTGCCATGGTCGATTGTCCCTGAGCATGGCGTTGAGGATCGTCAGTAGCTTCCGAGCGACGGCGATCAAGGCGACCATCTTCGGCTTGCCGGCATTGACGAGCCTGGTGAAGAAGAGCTCGAGGACGGGGTTGTGGCGGACGGCGACCATGGCGCCGACGAAGAGCACGCTGCGCACGACGGTCCGGCCTCCCCCGATGAAGCTTCGGCCGCGCCATTGGCCGGACTGGCGGGTGAAGGGCGCGAGGCCGGCGAGGGCCGCGACCTCCCGACGGCCGAGCTGCCCGAGCTCGGGCAGCAAGGTGCGGGCGATGATCGGCCCGACGCCTGGGACCGAGGCGAGCAGGTTCTCCTTGGCGCGCCACACCGGGGAGCCCACCTCTCATGAATCACCGATGACGCGATTCGGGAAATCCAGGACCGGATCGAGACCTCAAAAATCTGCCAAAGTAGTGCTAGGGTCAGGACTCAATTGAGCCACCAAGCGACGGTAGCGGCCAGGATTGCGCCGGCGAGGAAGTTTCTGGCGAGCTTGTCGTAGCGGGTTGCGACGCGTCGGAAGTCCTTGAGCCGCGAGAACATCCGCTCGATGCGATTGCGGCGCCTGTAGGCGATGCGATCTAGGGGATCGGCTGCTTGCGGCTGGTGGTCGACGGGATCACGGCCTTGGCGCCGCCCTCGGCGAGCAGACGTCGCAGACTGTTGGCGTCGTAGGCCTTGTCCGCGATGAGGCCGGTGATCGGCGCCACTCTGGCGATTAGCGTCGGTGCAAAGGCGATGTCGTTGATGTTGCCGGACGAGAGCAACAGAACGAGCGGCCGGCCGCAGTGATCGGTCAGGGTGTGGATTTTCGTTGTCCGTCCGCCGCGCGAGCGGCCGATCGCCTGCTTGAAGGCCCCCCTTTTCCGCCCGCCGCAGAGCGGTGGGCCTTGATGTGGGTGCTGTCGATCGCGACCGTCGCGATGATGCCGGTCGAGCCGTCAGTGCTTCGGAAATCTCGAACCAGAGGCCTTGCCGGCTCCAGCGATTGAAGCGGTTGTAGATCGTCGTGTAGGGGCCGTACTCCTTCGGGCAGTCGCGCCAGCGGGCGCCGATCCGCAGCATGTGCACGATGCCGCTGATCTCCCGTCGGTCGTCGACCCGGTCAGCCCCACGCCGTCCGCGCGGCAAGTGCGGCTCGATCCGCACCCACTCGGAATCGCTCAGCCAGTAAAGCTGCTTGCTCATCAAGGGCTCCGTGCCCCCCGGAGTCCTTGAATCAGTCAACGCCCCGCGTCGCAAGCGAATTGAGTACGGACCCTAGGGCCGCATTATTTAAGACCAACAGGAGGGGGCTCCCGCTGATCGAATGCGACCACCGCCGCACTCATGATCAACACCATGCTCATCGAGACTCCCCAGTAAGAGGGATTGTAGGTCAGGTTTGCCGGCGCAAACGACAGCAGCGTCACCAGCAGCAGCCCTGCGGGGCACGACCACTGCCTTGTCGCCGGGGCGTGTTGCAACAGCCCCCAGATCAGCGCCACGAAGAAACAAGTGAGCGCGATAATTCCAAGCACACCCGTTTCCGCCCACTGATTCATCAGGAAATTGTGCGGCTCGGGAAATCCGCTGAGGCGGTATCCGCCGGTGCCAGGACCGAACCCGAGCATGTCCAGCCCGTGCGGTGCGTTGACCATGGTGGAAATGGTCTCCTTGGCGAGTTCGGTCCTGTCCTGCACCGCGAAGAAGCGATTCGACAGATCCCGGCTCGGGTCGACGTCGCTGCTGACGAAGCGATAGACCGCGGCGGGCAAGGATTGGTAGAAAAAGCTGACGCTGTAGGCCGCGATCGTCGATGGCAGCATCATCACGGTACCCTTTCGGGTTCGCGGGATCGCTAGCAGCATGAGGAGCGTCAACACGAACGTCACGCGCGCCGTCCGGCTTCCCGTCGCCATCATCAGCCACGGCATCAGCTGCAGATAGACCAGCACCACCCAGCCGGCGACGTCCCTCGGCCGCGCCAGGGCGCGGGCCGACAAATCAAGCGCGTCGCGGCGGTGAGCCCAGAGCAGCAGCAACGGCACCGACATCACGAAGTACATGCCGAGAGACACCGGGCCGGAGAAGGTCGACTTGTACTTGTCGTAGTAGCCGATCCCATACACGGTATCGTTGCCAATGGTGAATGGAACGTAGAACAGCGCGGGGACAGCCACCAAAGCGACCAGCGTCTGCCCGGCGACACCCCAGACGAATCCGTCGAGCAGATTGTCGAACCGCATCTCCGCTTTGCCCGGCGCAACGGCGATCGCGCAGATCAGCAACGCAAAAGCTCCGAAGAGGATGAGATACGCAACGCCGACCTTCAGTTGCCAGACATTGCCGAACATAACGTAATTAGCAGTCGTCGACACCACACAGATCGCGACATAGACCAGCAAAAAAGCGGCAAATGGAGGAACGCCTTCGATCGAGACGCGCCGAAACATAGACGGTCCCACCGCGATCAGCCAGACGATCATCACCAGATGCGTGTAATCGCGCAGGAACGGCAACAACGGCAACAGCGGGACGGTCCCCAGAGAGGCGGACAGGCCGGCCAGCCATGCCAGTCGGGATTCCTTCCCGAACAGCAGCAGGGCCGGCACCAACATTGCCAACATCACCAGTGCGCGAAGAGGAAGCGGGACGGCAGAATCGGAAAGGCCGTCCGTTCCCCAGTCGTCGTAGTGCGAACGGATGAAGCACCACGCGACCGCCGTTGCAAACAGCCCGCCGACGACCAGCAGCTTGCCGGGCGCCCGGTCGAACAACGACAGCGGTTCCTCCAGCACGCCCGAGGTGCCGCTCCCGGTCGCGACCTCGCTTTGCAGTCGTGCCATCAAGCTGTCCCCCAAGATGCACGCTACGAACGATCAGCCGGCAAAAGACGCCCGACGACCCTGCCACTTCAGCAATACATAGCACGCCCACAGCAATTGCGACTGATCGGTGCGCCCTGCCCGGTGCTCGCCGGCGAATTGTTCCACCGCCGCCGGGTCAAGAAACGATTGCCCGTGGGCCAGATCGAGAAGTTCGTCGCGCATTCTGCCCGACTTCATCCATTTGCGAATGGGTAGCAGAAACCCCTTCTTGCCGCGGCCGAGGATATCTTCCGGCAACTGCTCGCGAAATGCCTCTCTCAAAATATGCTTTCGAGTTCCACGCGATATCAGGAACGTCTCGGGCAGGCCAAGCGCAAACGCGACGAGTTCCGAGTCCAGAAATGGGAGCCGAACCTCCAGACTATGCTGCATGCTGGCCAGATCGACCTTCTTCAGCATGTCGGCGGACAGGTTGAAGCGGATGTCCATCATCAGAATGTCACGGAGCGTCGCCAGGTCTAGGCCTGCGAAGTCGTCCGGCAGCGCCGCCGCCTCCGTCCGCGCGAAGCCGAGCCGCTCGATCTGCGCCGGCGTCGCGTAGGACCGCCACGACAGGTACTCCGCCGCGGATGTCGGACCAAGATGCATCCGGAAAAATGCGGCTGCACGGAGCAAGTTATTACCGATCTCCGCCGGATTGCCATGCATCGGCACCAGTTGCGCTAAGGTCTTGATCCAGCTCGGGATCCGCGCGCTCACGAGCATTGCCGAATACACCCCATAGCCGGCGAAAAATTCGTCCGCGCCGTCGCCGCCGAGAATAACCTTCTCGTTCACGTGCGCGCACAGATACGCAGTCGGAATCAGAGAGGCGTCGGCATAGGGTTCGCCGAGCATCGCCAGCGTTCGATCGGTGAAGCCGGCGAGCTTGTCCTCGGTCACCTCGATGACGTGGTGCTCGATTTGCGGATAACGCGCCGCAAGCGATCGGGCGAAAGGTGACTCGTCGAACGCCGGATCTTCAGGGAAGCCGACCGAATAGGCAGCAATCTTGCCACCGCAGACTTGCGCGGCAATGGCGGAAATGATCGACGAGTCCAGCCCGCCGCTGAGGAAGGTCGCGATCGGCACGTCGGAGGCCGCAAGCCGCTGCTCGACCGACGCCGTCAGCCGCCGGCGCAGTTCGGCCTGGGCGTTGTCGAAGCTGATCTCCGCTTGCGGACGGGAGACCGGCGGCGCGGGGAGCTGATAATAGCAACCTTCGCTGGTCGTCCAGTGGTCGAGGTCGAGCTGCAGCCAGTGCGCCGGGCGCAGCTGCCGCATCCCGCGATAGGGAGAGGCCGGCGCTGGCAGATAGGAAAACCGGAACAGCCACGGCAACGCGCTGCGGTCGACCTCTAGCCCATCGCCTGCGAGAACCTCGATCGGCGGAATCTCTGACGCGAACAGCAGCGAATCGGCGTCAGCGTAGTACACCATCGGCTTCTCGCCGTAGCGGTCGCGCGCCAGCGTCAGCCGCCGGCAGTCGCGGTCCCAGATCGCGAAAGAGAACATGCCTTCGAGCCGCGGCAGGCAGTCGAGCCCATCGAGCGCGAACGACGCCAGCAGCACCTCGGTGTCGGACTCGGTGCGGAATACGACCCCGCGCCTGACGAGACCGTCCCGGAGCGCGCGGTAGTTGTAGATCTCGCCGTTGAATACGATGCTCAGCGGACCGGCGTGCATCGGCTGGGTCGAGCGCGGATCAAGATCGATGATGCTCAGCCGCCGGTGGCCGAGGAAAACGCCCGGTTCGTGATGCTGATCCCCGGCATCCGGCCCGCGATGCGTCAGCACTCCGAGCGCCGCCGTCGCGACCGACGCCGCGAGGGCCTGCGGCTGCCGCCAGACGCCTCCGACCAGCCCGCACATCAGGCGTCGGCCAGGAGCCGGCGGTACAGCGCGTGGTAGCGCGCGACATTGGCCTCGATCGAATATTCGCGTTCGACGCGACGCCGAGCGGCATTGCCCAGCTTGCGGCGCAGGTCGGCGTCATCGATCAGGGTCAGCAACGGTCCGACCATCGCGCCAGGACGGCGCTCGACGATGAATCCGGTCTCGCTCTCGCGATGACATTCGCTTACGCCGGGAGCGTCCACCACCACGCTCGGCAGACCGAGCGTCATCGCCTCCAGAACCGCGTTGCTCATGCCCTCGACCTCCGAGGCGTGGACAAAGATGTCGCTGTCGATCAACCGGCAGGTGATGTCCGGAACATGGCCGATAAAGCGAACCTGTCCATTGATACCCAGCTCGGCAGCCTGATTGACCAGATTCTGATGTTCCGGCCCGTCCCCGGCGACGATTAGCTCGGCATTGGGTCTTTGCTGCAACACACACGCGAATTCATCGAGCAGAAACGCCTGCGCCTTATGCTTCAGCAACCGTGCAGAAGAGATCAGTTTGACGATCGTCGGCTCCGGCGTCCGCTCGCAGCGCTCAGCGGCGGCGACAAACGCCTGCCAGTCGATGCCGTTCTCGAGCGTCACGACGTCGCCGCCGCGCACCAGTGATCGCAGCGAATCCGCCGTCGCCACCGAGACGCCGGCGACGGCGTCGAACGGCCGGTACAGCAGCCTGAAAACCGGATGCGAGCCCGCCTCCGACTTGGTGCCGCGATGAACGTAGACGAACTTTATGCCACGCAGCAGCCACGCGGCCGGCCAGCAGGCCGCAGCGGCCTGTACGCCGTGCACCACGCAGATCCGGTGGCCGCCAGTCGCCAGCAGCCACAGCATCTGCAGTTGCAGAATCGGCAGCAACGCGAGCAGCACCAGCATCTCGCTGCGCAGCGACGGAAACACCGGCGCCTTCAGCGGGAACACTCTCCGCTGCCGCAGTTGCGGGATCCGACCGAAATACGCTGTGCAGTCGGGGTTGTCGTATAGCGAGTAGAACGTGTTCTGATAGTGCGCGCCATCCTCGGCGGCAAACAGCCGCGCGAGCTGACGCTCGCCGCCATGCACGCCGTAAGTCCGCAAGACGTGAGCAATCGAGACCGGCATGTCGTCTTTCAAATCTCCGATTGTGATAGCGCGAGGATGGCCGATACAGCGAAGTCCTGTCAAAGCCGCGCCGCCTCGGCGGCGAGATCGCTGAACAGCTCGCCATATCGCCGGCCGCAGACGGTGAGGTCGAACCTCTGCTCGGCTACGGCTCGTGTCGCGGCCCTGATCGCGGCGACATCAGTCCGGTCGAGCAGATCGGCAACGCCGCGCGCGAGGCCTTCGTCGTGGCCGACCGGCGCGAGGACACCGTTGACGCCGTGGTCAATCGCATCCGGAATACCGCCGGCGGCGAAGGCCGCGACCGGCGTACCACAGGCGATCGATTCCAGCACGACATTCGGCAGATTGTCTTCGAGGAACGGCGCGATCAGCAGGTCGGCAGCGGAATACACCTGCGCAAGCTTCGCCTCGCCGTCGATCCGGCCGAGATGGCGGAGCGAAAAGCCGCCGATTTGGCTGGACCCGCCGTCGGTGGCACCGCCGAACACCACGCAGGTCAGATCCCGCCGGCCGGATTGGGCGAGCCGCTCGATCGTGCCCAGCAGGTGACGGTAGCCCTTGCGCGGGTCCTCGGTGGCCCCGAGCGCGCCGAACAGCAAAATCCTGCCCGCGGCGGGAATCCCGAGGGCGCGGCGCGCCGCGGCCGGATCGTGCGGACGGAACACCGACAGATCGACGCCGGTCGGAATCTGCTCGATCCGCCGGCCGCCGAACAGGCTTGAGCGCCGCGCCAGATCGGCGATCCACCGGCTCGGGGCTGCCACCGTGATGTCGAGCCTGCGATAGCCCTGCTCCCGCCGGCGATGCCCGTCGCGCGAAAGATCGTCGGAATCAGCGCTGGCGAGCTGCGGGCACTGGCCGCATACTCGCTCGAATCCGGTGCAGGTGGTTGGATAGTGGCAGCCGCCGCTGAACGGCCAGATGTCCGACAGCCGCCACACGATCGGCTTGCCGATCGCGCGGAGTTGGCGAGCGTCGAGAAACGCACCGGCGATCCAGTGCAGGCACACCACGTTGGCGGTGGCGAAGCTGCGCGGGTCTATCCGGCCGTAGCTGAACCGCATCGGCGAGAACGGCGTCGGTGGCCGCCCCGGATAGCGGCGCAGCGCGCGGGCATTGAGATAGGCGACGACGTCGCTGCCGAACCGCCCGACGCCCGGCCAATGCGCCGGCACCACCGTGGGATCATCTTTCAACCGCCGGCCGACGTGGAACGTCGAGTTCACCCCCAGCTCCAGCAGAGTCTGATGGATCCGATACGCGGCCTTGTTGGCGCCGCCTTCACTGTCCGATTGAGCCAAATGCGCGACGGAGAGCTGTCCGGCTTTCACTGCCGCCTCGCATTGGCGACGACCCCGTTGCTCCCGTAGAACACGTCGACTTCGTCGAGGCCGTCGACCTGCTCGACCATATGCCGAACCTCGTCGAGCGTGCGCGGCTCGTCATAGCGGGCAGACAGCGCGTCGAACGTATCGAGGATCGCCCATTCGAGCCTCTGATCACGGGTCAATCCGCTGCGCAAGTAGTTCCAGCATGGAATCCGCAGCAGGCCGAGCAATTTCGGGCCCAGGAACGGTATACGGCGAATGAAAGTGTCGACCGGAAGCCAGATCGGCATGTAGCTCCGTATCATCGACAGCAGTTTGGAAGGCGGAACGTCCACCGTCCATCGCCGCCAGAAATACTTCGGCTGATTGAAGGGGTCGAGGCGGTCGTGCTTGAGATAGTAGTCGATGCTGATCCGTCCGCCCGGCTTCACCTTCTGGACGAGCGCTTGGAAGGCGCGATCCGGTTCAGGCGTGTGTTGCAGTACCCCGTAGCAAAATACGTAGTCGAACGCCGCATCCTGACAGGGAATGTCGTAGATGTTGCCCTGAAAGAACACGACCTCGCCGCCGGCCGCGTTGTTGAGGCGATTTGCGACGACCGCCTCGCTCAAGTCGAAGGTCGTGACGATAGCTCCGGCGTCGAGCAGCACCTCGGTGAAACGCCCGGCACCGGAACCCGCCTCCAGCACCCTCTTGCCGTAGAGATCCCGCGGGCGCCACTTAGTGCCCTCCCAGAAGCGCTGAAACGACAGCTTCCGGCCCGACCTGCTGTCGAGCTGGGTCGACCGAAATACATTCCACTGAAGTCCAAAACCGTCCGCGTAATTTTCGCCCATCACGAAGCGGGGAATGCCGTCGACAATCGGGACGATCTGACCGCCAGCGTTGTCGATCAGCCGCCCCGCGACGATATCGCCGTGGCTATCAGCCTCCGCTTCGACTCGATAGCGGTGCCCGAAAGCTTCCTGCAATTGCGACAGCGTAGCCAATTGTCTCGACCTCAATCACTTCGCCCATCTTCACGCCGACATTCGGGCACGGGGAGCGCGGCTTACCCACGGGCCGTCGCCAAGATCGATTGCGGTTTCCGGAACCGATTGAAAATTTCCGATATCAGAAGCTTGGCTTGCAAAACCTTCGGCGTGCTGATGTCGCGAAAATTTCGCGTTTCCACTTTCACGTCGTGAAATCCCCGCGACGACAACGTATCCGCCAGTTGCGCCGCCGACCAGCTTCGCATGTGCTGCCAGCGATGGTAGATGACGTTTGCGACGGGGCAATACACCATGCTGTCCTCGAGCCGCTCCTCATTGGGAGTCGTCACGACGAACAAGCCACCTTTCTTGAGAAGTCGGCGCGCCTGACTGAGAGTCAGTTCGAGCGCCTGATCGTCGAGATGCTCAATGACTTCGAGCAGAAAGATCGCGTCGAACTTGCGCTCACTGCTCAACAGGCCATCAATCGTGTCGAAGCCCATGAAATTGTCACGCCCCCGGACATTCACCGCGGAGCCGATCGTCTCCAGCGAGATGTCGGCGCCGAGCACGGTGTAACCTTCATCCAGAAGGTACGGCAGAAGATGTCCCGGCCCGCAGCCATAATCGAGGACCATGGCGTTCTTCGGGATCATGCCGCTGACGAACTTGATGACGTCCCGGCCCTTCTGGCGGCTGAAATACAGCTCGGGAAACTGCGAGTAGTAGCCCCAGAACCGGGACAGCGTTTCGTTGTCCCATTTCAGCATCGCCGGCTGTGGTGTGGTCATTTCGTTCGGGCCTCTCTCACAAACCGGCAGCCTGCGGCGCGGGCTCTGCGGCCCGCGCCAGATAGTCGATCGCCTCGGGGTTCGCCGCCCAGGCGGCGAAGTCGTCGAGGTCGCCATTGTGGCCAATCTGCCGATCGTCCGCCACCGTGGGCACGAGGTTCTGGAACAGCGGATCGGACACGTCGGCGCCGATCTCGGTGCGAAAGCTGCGATAGATCCAGGGCCGCAACGCGAACAGCGCGTGCGCGTGCACCCGGGCGCGGTGCATTTGGCCGGGCGGCAGCCGCTCGATCCGCTCGATACAGGCCATTCGGGCCAGATAGCTGTCGCGCGTGGCGTGGTCCTCGGTGAAGCCGAAGCCGGAATAGCGGCCGGTTCCGGCGGTGACCACCGGGACGCCGAAGCACGGCAGTTCGTAGCCGATGCTGCCGCGCACGGTGATGCCGACGTCGACCATCCGAAACAGCGACAGCGTGCTGACCTGGGTGTCGGGCAGCAGGATACGGACGTGCTCGGGAAGCTCGCCGATCTGCTCGCGGATCAGCCGCATCTCGCCGAACTCGTCGGTGACGCCGGACATCTTGCGCTTCCACAAATTCGCCGGATGCAGCTTGATCAGCCAGTTCAGACGCGGATTGGCGACGGCGGCCTTGACGGTCTCGATGAACCATTCGCCGTAGTTCTCGAACACGTCCTTGCCGTAGAACAGGTTGGCGTCCCAAAGCACGTGCGAGAACAGCACCGCGGTCGGCAGCGTGGGGTTCAGCTGCAGCGCGTCGCGGATTTGGTCCGGCGTCATGTCGACCGTGCCTGGCTGGTTGCGCGCTTGCACCTTCCAGACGCCGCCATAACGCTGTTCGAACTCGGTATCGAGCTCGCGCTCCTGCGCATCGCCCCAGGGCGACGCGATCAGCCGATCCAGCGTCGCGGTGGTGATTGAATTCGGATGCACCCGCCGGGTGTCGCGGGTCAGCTTCTTCTGCACCAGCGCGTCCTCTCGCGATGGCTGGGTGAAGTGAATGGTGGAGATGCCGCGCGCGATCGCAACGTCCACGAACGGTCCGATCACATGGTAGTTCGGTTCGTTGACGAGGATCAGCGCCGGCCGCGCTCGCTCGAGATAATGCTCGGCGGCATGGACGAAGCGAATCGACTCCGCGAGCTGCTCCAGCAACGCCTCGCGGACATCGGGCTTGCGCGGGTCGGGCGCGCCGTCGAACCGCCGCCGCGACACCGACGACAGCAGCTGCGGACCGAGCCAAGCGCCGCGATAGGTCCATTCCAGCACCGACTGGAAATCCATCCGCGCCTCGGCACGCCGCGCGACCTCCTCGCACGCCGCCGCTTCCGCCGACTGGCTCGCGATCAGCGCCTCGAAGGCAACGAACTCGTCGATGCCGAACGCGCGATACAGGTTGCGGGCGTGGGTGTAGACGTTCGAGGTCAGCACCCTCACCCGCCAGCCCTTGCGTCGCAGCGCGAGGGCCTGCATGCATTCGAGCTTGGCCGCGTAGGTGTTGTTGGTCATGCTGAGCACCAGCATCACCGGGGCATCGGCGGCCGGCGGCGGCAACTGCCGCGCGAAGCCGGCGGCGGCCCATGTCCGCGCCTCGTCGGCGCGCAGCCGGCGATACACGTCAGGCGACCGAAGCCGGACCATCGCGTCGGCGAGCGGACCGGCGAACGGCGTGCGACGAACCCAATCCTGCAGCACCTTCATTGCGCGTACCCGGTGCGCATCAGGTGATCCGCCAGCCGCAGGTCCTCCGGCGCGTCGATGTCGATCGAGGAGATTTCATCCATCTCGTAGCCGACGATCGGATCGCCGTAGAGTGCGCCGGCGTCGAGCACGGCGCTGCGTACGATCAGCACCGCCGGGCCGTTGCGGCCGAACAACGCCTCCTTGTCCTGGCGCCGGGTCTTGCCTACCTCGCCGCCGAAATACGGCACCAGCCGGCCGTCCTGCTCGCGCATCTGGCCTTCCGGCACGAAGCGGTGCGGCACCCGCACCACGCTGACCAGCGTCGCGGCCTTGGCGAAACGGAACTTCTCGACCGCCTCGCGGACATGATGTGGCCGGCGAAACGGCGAAGTCGGCTGCAGCAGCACCAGCGCCTCGACCTCGGCACCTTCGGTACGCAGCGCGGCGAGCGCGTGCTGCATCACACCGAGCATCAGCGCGCCGTCGTTCGACAGTTCAGCCGGGCGGCGGAACGGCGCCTCGAGGCCGAGTGCGACGCCGGCCGCGGCAATCTCGTCGTCGTCGGTGGAAAGGATAGCGCGGTCGATCACGCCAGAGCGCAGCGCGGCGTCAGCGGTCCAGCCCAGCAGCGAGCGATCGCCGCACATCGCGAGGTTCTTGCGCGGGATGCTTTTTGAGCCTCCACGGGCCGGGATCAGCACGGCAAGCGTCATCGTCTCGCGTTCCTCGATCGGCTGCTCAGTAGGTGATGCACTTCTGGACGTCGACCTCCTCGGTCGCGAGCACGTCGGCGATCTTGCGGCCGGCGCTGCCGTCGCCGTACAGCGGGTTCATCGCGTAATGGCCGTGCTTGACCTGCCGGGCGATCGCATCGCTGATCTGCTTCTTGTCGTAGGGCACCTCGATGACGTTCTCGCCGCGGTCGCGCATATTCTGCCGGGTGCCGATGTTGACCACGGGGGTGCCGATATAGGCGCCTTCGCGAATCCCGCTCGAGGAATTGCCGATCAGGCAGGCGGTCGCCCGCATCAAATTGACGTAAATGTCGATCGGCAGATTCTTGAAGAAGTGCATGCGGTCGTCGAGCTTGCGCTCGCGCCATTTGCGGATGCCGCGCGAGATGTCGTCGGAGCCGGCGTCGGCATTCGGCCACAACACGATGGCGGCGAGCCCCTGCTCGCGCACCGCTTCCAGCGTCATGGTGATCTGCGCTTCGCCGCTGCCGTATTCGGTTGTCACCGGATGCTGCGAGATCAGCACGAACGGCTCGTCGACCGGAAACCGTTCGCCGACTCCGATATCGAATAGCTGCTCGCTGATGCCGGTGCTGCAGTTCTGCAGGATCTCGGCGACCAGATCGATGCGCGGGCAGCCGACCAGGTGGACGTGCTGCGGCAGTTCGCCGAGCTTGACGATGCGGTCGCGCGCGCCGGGGCTGGCCGGAAAATGGATGTGGGCGAACTTGGTGACGGCGTGGCGGATGCTCTCGTCGATCGTGCCGCTGACCTCGCCGCCCATGGTGTGCGCGACGGGGATGTTCATGTAAGCGGCGGCCAGCGTGGTCGCCATGGTCTCGAACCGGTCGCCGACGGTGAGCACGACGTCGGGCGCCAGCTGCTCGAACAGCGTCGGCAGCTCGATGAGTCCGAGGCCGGTGGACTTGGCCATCGTCGCCGGGGTCTCGCCCTCGATCAGCATGGTGACCCGGGCGTGCGGGGTGAAGCCGTCCTTCTCGATCAAGTTCACCACCGAGCCGTAGCGGTCGAGCACCGCCGAGGCGGTGACGATCAGCTGCAGTTCGAGCGCCGGATGCTCCTTGATCGCCCGCATCGCCGACTTGATCGAGCTGTAATTGGCGCGCGATCCGACGACGACGCAGATCTTCTTCTTGCTCACGCGAAGTCCTCCAGGGAAAACTTGTGGTCCCGAGGAACCGCGTTGACCACCCGGCGACCGATCAGGTCGCGGTACTTGGCCGCCGGAATGCCGTCGCCCGGCTTCTTGAAAGCGAGATGGCTTTCGGCGATCTCGGTGCCGGCGGGCAGCTCGGCGGCGGCGACGATGCTCTTTTCGAAGATCAGCTTCATGTCGGCGACCGCGGACAGATCGTTTTTATCGACGGCGCTCGCCATCATCCGGCCGGCGTCCTTTAGTTCGCGGCACAGCAGCCGGAACTGGTCCGGCTCCATGCTGTGCTTGGCGTCGCTGCCGTACATAAGCCGCGAGAAGGTAAAGTGCTTCTCGATCACGGTCGCGCCGAGTGCCACCGCGGCGATCGGCGCGGCGAAACCCATGGTGTGGTCGGAATAGCCGACCGGCAGATTGTAGCGCCCCGCCATCTCGACCATGACATTGAGCCCGACCTTTTCGGGCGGACACGGATAGGCCGAGGTACATTGTAGCAGGGTGACGTGCCCCCCGCCGCGGCAGGCGGCGACCGCCGCGTCCAGCTCGGCCCAGCTGCTCATTCCCGACGACAGGAAGATCGGCTTGCCAGTGCCGGCGATCCGCTCCAGCAGCGGCAAGTTGCTCACTTCGCCGGACGGCACCTTGTAGGCGCCGACCCCGACCTGCTCGAGCAGGTCGACCGCCTCCAGCGAAAACGGCGACGACAGGAAATCGACCTTCGCGGCCCCGGCCACTGCGGCGAGGCGCAGCCACTGATCTGTGGAAAACCCGGTGCGGCGGAAATAGTCCGCGCGCGGCTCGGCGGAGAAGTACGACGGCGATGGCGCGTCGAGCAGCGTCTCGGCTTCGGCGACGTGGGTCTGGAACTTGACCGCATCGACGCCGCAGTCGGCCGCCGTTTCGATCAGCCGGCAGGCGTTGCCGAACGAGCCGTCATGGACGGAGCCGATCTCGGCGATCACATAAGGAACTGGGCGGTCCACGATCCAACCTCGCGCGTTCGCAGCAGAAATCGACGATAGAGCGGCGGCATACCGGAGAGCAGGGGGTTGTTCAAGGATGCCGGCCGGCCCTGCTCGAGAGCGCGCTGCGGGCCGGCAAATTTTCCCCGAGGCATCGATCTCAGCGTCGCAGCAGCCGGTACGACAGTCCATAGAGCTTGGTCGCGGCGGAATAGGCGCCGAGCTGCCACAGCGCTCTGACCATCGCCGGCTGGTGCAGCCCGAACTCGGTGCGCCACGCATTCGTAAAGAGCGACCGATTGGTGTCGTCAAGACGCAGCACGCCAAGCGAGGACAACTCTAGCGAGCGCGCGGCGGTGCCGCCGGCGAACGCGATCTCGCGCGCCCTGAGTTCTTGCCAGCGCGGACCCGGATCGTTCAGGGCGCGTTCGTAGAAGGTCTGCGGACCGCCGAGCCGCTCAAACAGCTCGCGCACCGCGCTGCCGGGTATCAAATTATGCAGGGCAACCACTTCGACCCGGTCGTCGACCCCGGCGGCCATCATCGAAATCGCCGGCCATCCCTTCGGGCCATCGGCGATCAACGCCAGCCGACGGCCGGCGCGGTCGCGCACCAATCTGCCGAACTCCTCATAGGCGCTGCCCTTGACCAACTGGATCGGCAGGTGTGCCAGCCGTTGGCGGCAGGCGGCGGCGCGCGCCGCGTCGTGCTCCAGATCGACCGAAGCGATCTGGCGGCCGTTATGGCTGGCCCAGTCGCCGAGAATTTCGGTCGAATAGCCGTCCTGGCGGCCGGATTCGATCACCCGGTCGACCCCCGCGACGCTGCAGACGGCGATGAAGAACGCCATCTCGGAGGGGAAAATCGCGCCTTCGACCCAACGCTCGACGTAGCCGCCGTTGAGCAGAATTTCGGCCGCGGTTTCAGCTGCTTCCCGGATGTCCGTCATCAATGGCTCGCTGTGTCACAATCTGGTTCGGCCACGGAATGAGAGCGTGGCCGATGGATAGTCGACGGCTAAAAGCGAAGCGTCCCCAACAGGTGAGCGAGCCGCGCGCGCTCGAGCACCAAAATACCGAGAACCACTCCCGCAAACAATCCGCCGCGCAGCGTCACGCTCATGGGAACCCCCGCGTTAAGAAGCCAGGCCGCAATAGTCAACACGATTCCGGCGACCACCCAGCGGTCCTGGAACTCAAGCCGGCGACCGAACGCTGCGCATTTCCAGCGCAGATACAGCCGGAAGACGACCGCTTCGGCGATCAAGACCGCGATCACCCCGGCAATTCCCAGCGAAAGCCCGTAGCCCAACACCTTGCCGACCACCACCGGCAGCGTGGCCAACGCCAACAACGACAGCCCTGCCCGCACCCGGCTGGCCGCCGCGCCGGCGCCTTCGGCAAAAACAAGCGCATTCTGCGCGCGCCCCGAGACCTGAATCAGCAGTAACACCGCCAGCCACGGCACCAGCGGCGCCGCCGGGGTCAGCCGGCCGTTGGTCAGCAGCGCGACGAATTCGGTTCCGAAGCAGGCGAATCCGATTCCGAACAGCGAGAGCAGG
Source organism: Rhodoplanes elegans (assembly GCF_016653355.1). Classification (GTDB taxonomy): domain Bacteria; phylum Pseudomonadota; class Alphaproteobacteria; order Rhizobiales; family Xanthobacteraceae; genus Rhodoplanes; species Rhodoplanes elegans. The sequence goes on from NZ_NHSK01000041.1 coordinate 29,095, forward strand.
ATGTGCACGAGCGTCCAGACCTGACCGGTCCTACGAAATCGGCTGTCGGCGTCGCGCGCTTCGGCCAGCGAGACGGACCACAGATTGTGGGCGAAGGCGTTAGTGGCGTTCATTTGCAGCCCGTAATACAGACGCGCGTGGCTGTAGAAGCCGACCGAAGCGACGCCCACATTGCCGGCGATCACGGCGTTCTCGCCGACCCCGCGGAGGCCGTCGGTGACGCCGGTGAACACCGCCGTCGGTGCGTGACGGCCGACCACCGCCAGCCAGCGCGCGCTCGGCCGCGTCCACGGCTGGGCGCCGAGCGCGAGCGCGGCGACCGCGAGCGAGGCAAGCTGCCCAATCACCGCGCCGGCGAACAGCGCGGTCGGCCCGAGATCGAGCCCGACCAGGCAGGTCAGCGTGCCGGCGAACGTCCCCACCGCCTGGGCGGCGATCTGCGCCGCGATCGCGTTGCCGCGGCCGCTGACCGAGAACACCGTGGTCGCCAGCGAGCCTAGGGAGCGCAGCGGAATGATGGCGGCGGCGAGCATTTCGGTTACCCGCGTGTCGGGCCCCCGCGCCTGACCGAGCACCACCGGCGCCAGCGCCGGCCAGGACAGCAGGAACGCAACGGCGAGCATAGAGCTCAAGACCATCGAGACCACGAAGAAGCTCGCGATCATTCGGCGCCGCTCATCGCCCGGCGATATGCCGTAGTGGGCCGGCAGCGCCAGTGCGCCACCGCCGTCGCTGAGGGCATTGGCGAACGCCGTCACCGACATCAGCAGTGCGAAATACCCGAAATCGGCCGCCGTCAGCTTGAGCGTGGTGAGCGGCAGGATCGCGACCGCCAGCACCGCCTGCAACGCGTTGGCGCCCAGAAACAGCAACACGCGCCCAGCGAAACGACCGCGTAATGCGGAATGGAACTTCATCTTGATGTCAGCTCGCTCCAACAATGCGGGAAGTCTCTCGCGCCATGCCGCAGAAGGCTTGGAAAAATATGTGCCAGCGTTGCGTCCTCAAGTTAAACGGTATAAGGAACTTGCCCTGCGGCATCCATCAGTGTTGGCAGAGGCCGTACTCCTGACCTAGCAAGCTCCGGCAATGACAATCATGAGCAGGATGCATCAGCCATTGCCGCGGCCTGAGATCGTTGCGATTTCTGAGATCAAGAATTCGCCCTGGGTCGTCACCCGCCAGAAATCGATTCGTTTTGCCGGACGGGCCGGGATTCACGACTATCATTCATTCGCCCAAGCGGATTATGTCTCCAGCCTGGTTGTGGCCGAAGACGGCACCATCCCCCTGGTGGAGCAATATCGTCCGGCGGTGGAAAAGTTTACCCTTGAATTGCCGGGCGGGCTGCACGACACCGCCGGTATACCGGCCGAAGCTGCTGTGCGGGAGTTGCGTGAGGAAACCGGGCTGACCGCCGTCGCCCCCCCGATTCCGCTCGGTAACCTCATGCCGGATTCGGGTCGGCTTGAAAACCGGCTTTGGGGGTTCTTCATCAACGCCGGCGCGCGCGCCAACGACTGGAACCCGGAGGACGGCATTGTCACGCATTTCGTCAGCAAACGACAACTGCGCGAACTGATTGCGTCCGGCGAATTCGATCACGCGCTGCATATCGCGCTGATCGGCCTCGCGGTCATGTACGGCCACTTTGCCTGGGATTGATGCAATGAGGATTGGAATCGACGAGGAAGTTTGCGTCCTCGGGCTCGGCTATGTCGGGCTGACTTTGGCCGTTGCAATGGCCGATGCCGGGTTCCGGGTGCAGGGCATCGAAATCCGAGAGCAGGTCCTGAGCCTCCTCGCCGAGGGCAAGGCGCACTTCTTCGAGCCGGGCTTGGAAAATCGGCTTGCCCGCGTCATCCGCAGCGGCCACTTCACAGCCCGCAAGACCATTCCGGAAAACTACAACGGGACCGTCTTCATCGTGACGGTCGGCACACCGCTCGGAGCCGACGGGCACTCGCGCCTCGACATGGTTGAAAGCGTAGCACGCGAAGTCAGCAGCCGTCTCAAGGACGGTGACCTTTTAATTATGCGCTCCACGGTAAAGCTAGGCACCACGCGCAAGATCGTCGTTCCGATCCTGCAGGCCTCTGGCAAGCGCTTCGATCTCGCGTTCTGTCCGGAGCGAACGCTGGAGGGCAAGGCGCTGACCGAATTGCGGCAGTTGCCGCAGATTGTCGGCGGCGACACCGAGGCCGCCAGCATCCGAGCTTCGCAACTGTTCAACCGGCTGACGCCGACCGTCGTTCGGGTCTCGGACATCGAGACCGCCGAAATGATCAAGCTGATCGACAACGCCTCGCGCGATGTCGCGTTCGCCTATGCCAACGAAGTCGCCCGCGCCTGCGATGCGGTCGGCATCAGCGCCGTCGAAGTGATCCAGGCCGGCAAGCTCGGCTATCCGCGGACCAACCTGCCAATGCCGGGCCCCGTCGGCGGCCCCTGCCTTGAAAAGGATCCGCATATTCTCGCCGAAGGATTGGCCGAGCGCGGCATGGCGCCTGCCATCACCCTTGCGGCGCGGCGCTTGAACGAAGACCAGCCGTCCGAAGTCGTCCGCTTTCTCAAGGAGCTTGCCGGCTCGCTCGACGGATTTCCTGCCAGGCCGACGATCGCCCTGCTCGGCATCGCCTTCAAGGGGCGACCGGCGACCGACGATCTGCGCGGCACGATGGCGCGCCCGGTGCTCGACGCGCTGCGCCAAGCCTTTCCGCAAGCGCGGCTTCGCGGCTACGACGCGGTCGTGGCGCCGGCGGAGATCGAGCGGTTCGGGCTGGAGCCCGCGCCCACACTCGAAGCCGCGATGGACGGAGCAAGCCTGGCGCTGATCCTCAACAATCATCCGGCGTTCAGCGCGGCTGATCCTGAACTGCTGGTTCAGCCGATGACTCGCCCAGCCATCCTGTATGATTTCTGGAACACTTTTTACGAGCACCGCTTTCACATGCCGGAGGGCACGCGCTACATAGCGCTCGGCAGTCACGGCAAGCCGGTGCTCCCGGAGTCCATCTCCTCATGACCCGTCAACTTCTCGTCACCGGCGGCACCGGCTTTATCGGTTCGGCCCTGGTTCGTGCCCTCGTTCGCAATGGCGATCGTGTCCGCGTGCTCGACGACAATTCCCGCGGAGCGCCGCGCCGGCTCGGCGACGTCGCCGATGCCATCGAATTCGTCGAAGCCGACATCCGTGACGCCGTCGCGGTCCGCAAAGCCGCCGCCGGGGTCGACTGTTTTGTGCATCTCGCCTACGTCAACGGTACTCGGTACTTCTACGAACAGCCGGAGCTGGTGCTCGACATCGCCATCCGCGGCATGCTCAACGTGATCGACGCCGCCCGCGCCAACGGTATCCGCGATCTGGTCCTGGCATCGAGTTCGGAGGCGTATCAGACGCCGCCGATCATTCCGACCCCTGAAGACGTACCGCTGGTGGTGCCGAACGTGCTGAACCCCCGTTACTCGTATGGCGGCGGCAAGCTCGCCTGCGAACTGATGGCGATCAATTACGGCCGGACCGGCTTCGACCGGGTCACGATTTTCCGCCCTCACAACGTCTACGGCCCCGACATGGGGCACGAGCATGTTCTGCCGCAATTCGTCGAGCGCGCCTGCAAGTTGATTGACGCAACTCCCGAAGGCAAAGTCGATTTCGAGATTCAGGGCGACGGCACGCAGACCCGCGCCTTTGTCCATATCGACGACTTCACCGAAGGGTTGATGACGGTAATTGACAAGGGCAAGCATCTCGAAATCTACCACATCGGCAACCCCGAAGAGATCACCATCCGCGATCTGGTGCTCAAGGTGTTCCAGACGCTCGGTCGCGAAGCCAACGTCATCACCGGTCCGCTGACCGAAGGCAGCACGCAGCGGCGCTGTCCCGACATTTCTAAACTGGCCGCGCTGGGCTATGTTCCCCGCATCTCGATCGACGCGGGACTGCCCCCGCTCGTCGACTGGTACGCCCGCCATCGCGCCGGCGACGCTTCCGAAGGTTGATCATGTCCAAGGCTACCTCAACTCCCGTCACGAACTGCCAGATCTGCGGCAGCGGCACTTTGAAATCGGTGCTGTTCGTCGGTTTCATCCCTCCGGTCAATACCATGCCGGAGGTCGGTTCGACCCCGGTGGAGCAGCCGGCCTATCCGCTAGAAATGGTACGCTGCGACGGTTGCGGGCTGGTCCAGATCGGCCTCGAGGTCGCGCCGGAGATCCTGTTCCCGGAAAGCTATCCCTATCTCAGCGGTACGACGCGCATCCTGCGGACCAATTTCGCCAATCTGCGCGACGAGTCACAGTCGCTGCTCGGCCTAAAGCCGGACCGGCTGGTCATCGATATCGGCTCGAATGACGGTACGCTGCTGTCGAATTTTTTTGAGTCCGGCTACCCCGTCTTGGGCATCGAACCGTCGCGCGCGGCCGACGTCGCGAATTCGAAGGGCGTCCGCACACTGAAAACCTATTTCAGCCGCCATACCGCGCAGAAAGTCGCCGCTGAATACGGCCACGCTCAACTCGTCACCGCTGCCAACGTGTTCGCGCACATCGGCAACGTCCATGCGGTGGTCGACGGCATTCTCGACCTGCTCGCACCCGGCGGCGTGTTCATCTCTGAGAACCACTATCTGCTGGATCTCGTCGAGACCGTTCAGTACGATACGATCTATCATGAGCACCTTCGCTATTATCACCTGCACAGCCTGATCGAACTGTTCGATCGCCACGGGCTCGAAGTGTTTCACACTAGGCGAATCCCGACGCACGGTGGCTCGATCCGAGTCTACGCTGCCCGCAAAGGCGAGCGTCCGATTCAGCCGTCGGTCGCCGAAACCCTGGCCGAGGAAAAGGCGAAGGGGCTTGCGGATGGCAGCGGCCTGAAGGCGTTCCGCGAACGGGTGATCAGCTCCAAGATCGAACTGTACGAATTACTGGCACCGCTGAAGCGCGATGGCGCCCGCATCTTCGGCATCGGCGCCCCGTCGCGCGCGAGCACGCTGATCAACTTCGTCGGACTCGACGACGGCATCCTCGATGCCGTTATGGAGGTTTCGGGCTCGCACAAGCTCGACAAGTACATCCCGGGCACCCGAATTCCCGTCCTCGACGAGAAGCTGCTGTATAGCGAGCAACCGGAATACGCCTTGCTGCTGTCATGGCACATCGCCGAGGAACTGGCCCAGAACCTGCGCAAGAACGGCTACCGCGGCAAGTTCATCGCCCCGCTGCCAACGCCGCGTATCATCGATTGACGGCAATGAACGGCGTCCTCCGCGTGGGGATTATTGGAATCGGATTTGGCGCAGAGGTCCACGCCCCCGCGTTCCAACGCATCGAAGGCTGTGAACTGGTTGCCTTTTTGGGCACCGGCGGCCCGCGTTCCGGCGAAATCAGCGAACGCTTCGGTTGCCCGGTCGATGTCGATCTCAACTCGTTTCTCGGTAGAGATCTCGATATTGTCACGGTGGCGCTGCCACCAACCGAGGTCGCGCCTGCGATCTCGGCAATCACTTCGGCAAAAATCCCTATTTTGTGCGAGAAGCCGCTCGGTTGTTCCGCGACGGAAGCAACTCAACTCGAAACGCAAACGCGAGGGCTGGTCACAGCGGTCGACTTCGAATTTGCTGAAATTCCTGCCTTCGCCCATTTGAAATCGATGATTGAAGAATCCGAGCTTGGCGAAGTTCGGTTCATCCAACTGACCTGGCTCACCGAATCTTACGCACAAAAAAAACGCAAATGGTCTTGGAAGACCGACGCTAATAAAGGTGGCGGTGTCCTGACTCTTCTGGGCACCCACGCACTGTATATCGCGGAATGGCTGGTCGGTCCGGTCGCCAAAGTACGGGCCGACCTTTCCAATAAGCGCACGTCTCTGTTCAAACCGACCGAGGCCGATGTTGCGGCTGAGGATACCGCCTTTGTCCAAATGCGCTTTGTCGGCAGCGCTTCGTTCGCCGGGACGATCGGCAACGCCCATCCAGGCAGCCATATTCATCAGTGGATCGTCGTGGGAGAGAATGGAACAGCTATCCTAGAAAATCGAACGTCTGACTATACGAGCGGCTTTACGCTGAACCTTTATGACGCAGATGGTCGGGAGCGGCAAAGCCTTGCCGATCCGCGCGCAGATGGCGATGGACGCATCGCGCCCTTTCTGTCGTTGGCGAATCGCTTTGTCGACAGCGTCCGCAATGGTACACAATGTCGTCCTGACTTCGGCGCAGGACGGCGTGTTGCAGCTTTGACGGAAGCGATACGGCGGTCGCACATCGCAGGAAGTTGGGAGACGCCACATGACATCTAAGGTGCGACTGGCCGTCGTGACGGCGAACCGGCCGCATCCGGCGCACAGCGTCAGGGCCGCAAACGTCGTCATTTTCGAGCTGATCAGAGCGCTCGCGGCTCGCCCGGAGTTGGAGGTCGGCTGGCTGCTCGTTGAACACGACGGTTCGTCCCTCGCAACCGATGACGAGAGAAACGGAAGCCAGTTCCTGCAAGACGCAGGCGTTTCCTTGATTGGCGAGATGACGCTTCCAAAGCCGACTCGCGTTGGCGGCCGTATCGAACGGTTGCTCGCGCCCAAGATCGAGCACTTCTATCCGGATTATGTGCACAGTGCCGTGATCGGGAGAGAGCTTTCCAATTGGAAGGCCGACGTAGCGTTCGTTCCATGGAGTGAGTGGCTAACGGCCGCGTGCGCAGACGTCCCTATGACAAAGTTCGCGTACTACGGTAATCCCGATCCGAAGACAGGCCGGGCTCGGACCCATCACGACATCCGTCTCGAAGGACTAAGTCTTTCTCGGCTTGCAACCCTTATCGGCCTCCGACAACTTGAAAAAATGCATCTGGCGGTGATGCACAAGCTCGATCTGATCGGCGATGTCGCTAATAACGATGCCGAATACTATCGCAACAACGGGTTCGACAATGCCTTCTACGTCCGCAATATCTGGATCGACCGGCTGGGTGAAACGTGGCGCCCCCGTCGCAGCGAACTCGAGTCGCCGACGCCGGTTCGCATTATTGCGAACGTCGGGAAACTGGGCGGCACTGCCAATCGGCTGGGAATGGAGTATCTAGGCCGCGAACTCTTGCCAGCCTTGCGTGAGCGCATGGCATCAGGAAGCTATTTGATCGAAATTCTAGGATCTGGCAATCTTCATCCTAAGATCGCCAACCTTCTCTCTGGACCAGATATTGTACTACGGGGCTTCGTCGACGACATCGACGAGGCCATGATGACAGCACCGGTCTTTCTTTGCGTGAACAATGCCACGAGTTTCAACGTGGGACACACGCGCTACCTCCACGCATGGACCCTCGGATGCTGCGTGATCGCTCATCGCAACGCGTCTTTGGCAATGCCGGAAATTGAACACGGCAAGAATGCGTTGCTCGGTAGCTCGGCCGCCGAGATCGCCGACCTGATCGCTACTGCTGCAGGCGATGCAACGCTGCGCAACAGGATCGGCGAAGGCGGCTGGCTAACCTACCGGGAACTATTTACGGCCGACCGGGTCGCGGAGCATATTGCTGAAAGAATAGTCAACCACTTTAGTTTCGATCGAGGTTGAGCCGCATTCAGTCGACACCTCCAACTCCTGCCAAACGCAAGGACAGCACGACAAGAGACGTGGCGAGCCGGACGTGATATTCATCGATCGCTCATTTTTGTGAGGTTAAAGAGAATTATGCTCAAAAAGACGATACGCTGGCTGCGGCGGAATCCTCTCGAGTTCGACGTCGGCAACTGAGAGACCGTTGCAGACCTGATCTTCCGTCCGCTTGACCAACGGCAGATCGAACCGGTGGTCGTGGACCTCGGTGCGCGGAACGGCATGATGCTGCTTCCTGATTGCTATGCCCAGCGCAGCAAACTGATCGGCTTCGAACCGAACCAGGAAGAATGGCAGAAGCTGGTCGCGCGCGACACCGACTCCCGCAAGGTCGGCGGGCATCTGCCGACCTTCAGAAGCGAAGAGTATCACCCCTACGCCGCATGCCGTTCTCGAGAGAGCCGGACGTTCTATATTACCAAAGGAGCCAGCGCCTGCACCATGATGGGCGAGGCGGTGCCGCAGACCACCAAATCTATGTATATGGACTACAATTCGGCGCGACGCGCCCAATCATTCTACGAGCTGCATGCCGAAGTGAAGCGGAGAGACGGTGGAGTGTCGCTCGCTCGACGAGATGCTTGACAACTCGCAGACCATCGATTTCCTCAAGCTCGATGTCGAAGGCGCCGAGCTGGCCTGCCTTGAGGGCGCCCGCAAGCTGCTAGAATATGGTAATACCAAAGGCCTCTGTGACTGACTCGCTGAGGATTCCGGGGAGCGGGCGGATGTGATTCGCTCGGCGCGGGAGGATTCGCGCCATGGCGACAGCGGTTGCTCTGCGGACGGATTTCTCGGCGGCCGATCTGCGGCGGCTGGCGGCGGCGTCGAAGAA
>NZ_NHSK01000042.1 GCF_016653355.1 Rhodoplanes elegans
CCCCGGGCGGTCCCGGCGCGCCGCAAGCCGGCGCTCCGCAAGCCGGCCCTCCGGCGGCCGGCACCCCCGGCGCGCCGAGCGGAGACGCCGCGCCGCCCCTCAAGGTGGTGACGCCGTCGGGCAAGACCGGCTTCGTGTCGGCCGACGCCGTGCTGCCGCTGGTCTTCGAGCAGCTCTGCTACGTCAAGGACGCGAGCGGCTGGAAGATCGCCGGCTATCTCGGCGGCGAGTGAGCGGCACGCTCCGCCGCGAGGCCCTGCGCGGTGGTGCGCGCCGGCGCGATCGCGGGCCGCAGCAGCAGCGGCCCGTAGGCGATGAGAAAGCCCGCATAGGCGGCGAGCCAGAGCTCGCCGGCGAGCGGCAGCAGCGGCAACGTCCAGGCCGGCGCGAGCACGCTGCCGGCCCGCGCCGCCGCGGCGAGGGCGATCGCGAGAAAGATCGCGGCGGAGCCGCGTAGCGCGCGCGGCGGCCGGCCGGTGTGGCCGAGGCTCACCCGCGTCATCAGAGCGAGCGTCATCAGCCCGATGCCGCCGATCGCCCAGACATGGATCACGGCCGCCGCCAGCGCCGCGTCGCCCGACAGCGCACCGGCGCCGGCGAGCAACAGCCCGAGCGGCGTCATCGCGGCGCCGAGCTGCAGGCTCCAGACGAGCGGCTCGCGGGGAGTTCGCAACGGCGCCCAGCGGGCCTGGCGGACGACGAGCAGCACGCCGGCTGCGATCAGCACGGCGCCGGCGGTCGGCGCCGCATCACCGAGCGTCGGCATCGCCAGCCAGACGACGAGCGCAAGAAGGCCGAGACCGACCGCCGCCGCGTCGAGCCGGCGCGCCGGCGCCGGCATCGGGGCGCGGCCGGTCTCCCAAAGGTAGTCGCGGGTGAAAGCCGGGACGATGCGGCCGCCGAGCAGCATCATCTGGGCCGTGACGCCGGCGAGCGCGAGGCGGCCCGCGAAGACGCCATCGTGACCCGACAAGGCGTCGGCGTGGAACAGACCCTGAGCGACGACCAGCACGGCGAGCGACGCCACGGCGGCGGCGTTGGCGATGCTCCGCGCCGCGACGATCTCGTGCGTCACCACGGCGGCGAGGGCGATCGTGAAGGCGGTCGCGACCGCGGCGACGGCGAGCGGGCCGAGCCCGAGGAGGCCCGCGACGGCGAGCCGGCCGGCGATCCACAGCGCCATCAGCGCGGCCAGCGGCGCCGGGCCGAGCGGCCGCCGGCCGGTCCAGTGCGGCACGGCGGTGAGCAGGAACCCGGCCTGGACGGCCGGCACGTAGCCGAACAGCAGCTCATGGGCGTGCCAGGCGGCGGGCGCGAGCGGCGGCTCGACCAGCGCGACCAGCGGAAAGGCGGCGCCTCACAGCCCGATCACGCCGACGGCCTGGAGCGCGCCGGCCAGGAAGAACGGCCGGAACGACGCGCCGTGTCGGACCGGTGCCGCGTCACGGCGCTGCGCGGGGGGCCGCTCGGGGCGCATCTCGAGAGACGTAAGCGACATGAGGGAGACCACAGACGAGCGATTTACGTACTTATGCGCCATAAGTGTATCTTATAACTGTAGTTTGGAATCGTTTTAGCTTCAGATACTTAGTTTTCATTGTTTCTAAACTTTGCAATTAAGGTTTGACTCGCCCTAAGCCAAATTCCTACTGAGAGCAACACGCTTGTTTCGGCGTTACCCCCGCGCCGTGATCGCCCGCCAGCCAGCGCATCGTTTCGCGCCCCGCCAGCCCCGCATGTCACCGCCGCCGCCACCGGACCGCCTCGCGGCCCGGGCGTCGCATCGTCCGGACCACCGACGTGGCCGGCCGTCGCTGTCACCCGCGGAGCGCAGGGGGCGGCGAAAGGCCGGCCTGCCCGGCGCGGCCGGACAAACCCGGATTGCAAAGGAGCCGGTTCGTGATGAGTGTCGTGTCGATCACCCGGAGCCCGACGACCGTGCCCGCCCTGCCGCTGCCCATGGTCCCGCATGCGACGGCGCCGCTGCCCGGCCGCGCCCGGCCGCGCGCTGCGCTCTGCGCCGCCGTGTCGGCGCTCGCGATCACGGCCGCGCTCGGGCTCGTCGCGACCGAGGCGCGCGCCCAGTCGGCGGCGCCGGGCGCCACCGTGACGCTCGACGAGCTGGTGGTCGAGGCGGCGGGCGGCCAGCCCGGCGCGCCGGCGACCACCACCGAGGGCGAGGCGCGCCGCAGGCTCGCGGCGACCCCGGGCGGCACCGCCGTCGTCGACCAGCGCCAGCTCGAGGCGCGCTCCGACGTGTCGATCGCCGACTCGCTCAACATCGTGCCGGGCGTCATCGCCAACAGCTTCCTGGGCGGCAACGACCAGCCCAAGATCCACATCCGCGGCTCCGGCCAGCAGACCAACCCGACCGAGCGCGGCCTCCTCATCCTGCAGGACGGCCTGCCGCTGAACCGCGCCGACGGCTCCTACATCGTCGGCCTGATCGACCCGCGCATGGCCGACTTCTTCGAGGTCTATCGCGGCTACACGGCGAACCGGCTCGGCGCCACGGTGCTGGGCGGCGCCATCAACTTCGTGTCGCCGACCGGCTCGGGCTCGCCCGGTGCGCAAGTGAGCGTCGAGGGCGGCAGCTACGGCTATGTCCGCACCCAGGTGCAGGGCGGCGACCGCAAGGGCGACTACGACGCCTTCGTCCAGTACTCCTACGACCAGCGCGACGGCTATCGCACCTGGAACGGCTCGGACCGCACCATCTTCAGCGCCAATGCCGGCGCCAGGATCAACGACAACATCTCGACCCGGGTGTTCGTCGGCTACACGGATCTGGGCTTCGAGATCGCCGGCCCGCTGTCGTGGAACCGGATGAAGGCCGATCCGACCCAGGCGGCGCCCGGCCCGATCACCGTGAACGGCGTCCCCACCGAGCCGGGCCCGAACGCGCTGCGCGACAAGCCGCTGCGCGACACCCAGCAGGCGCGCGTCGGCTCTCGCACCACCGCGACCTACGGCGAGCACGTGTTCGATCTCGCGCTCGGCTACACCTACACGGACGACACGTTCCGCTTCCCCGTCGGCACCGGCTACCGCATCACCGACGGCGGCGACTTCACCACCTCGGCGCGCTACGCCTACCGGCCCGACAAGACCGCGGCGCTGCCGCTGTTCGAGACCACCGCCATGTACGTGGTGGGCAGCGCGGACCGCACCTGGGCCAACAACTATCGCAGCATCAGGACAACGGCCTTCGGATCGAACGAGCTCGAGGCGCAGACGCTGTCGGTGTGGTCGGGCTTCAACGTGCCGGTCGGAGCCTTCACGATCTCGCCGGCGCTCTCCTACATGATGGCGACGCGCGACAACACCGACACGTTCGGTGCGGCGCGACGGCCGACCATCAACGCCGTCTCGGGCGCGACCGGCACGGTCGCCGCCACCAACACCAGCTTCTCGCGGTCCTACGACGCCTTCAATCCGAGCCTGGCGTTCCTCTATAATCTGGCGCCGAACAACGTCGTGTTCGCGGCGGTGAGCCGCACCTACGAGGCGCCGACCTTCGACGACCTGCTGGAGGCGACCGGCGGCACGCCGAACACCAGCCCGACCGGCTTCGCGACGCCCAACCTGAAGGGGCAGAGCTCGATCACGGCCGAGACCGGCACGCGCGGCACGTGGGATCGCTTCGCCTGGGACGTGGTGACCTACTATTCGTGGATCGAGGACGAGCTGATCCGCACCACCAACATCTCCGGCGCGCTCTCCACCGTGAACGCCGACAAGACCCGGCATTTCGGCGTCGAGCTCGGCGGCAGCGTGCGGCTCACCGACGCGCTGACCGCGCGCGTCACCTACACGTTCCAGGACTTCCGTTTCTGGAACGATCCGCTCTACGGCGACAACCGCATCGCCGGCGCGCCGCGCCACGTCTTCCTCGGGGCGCTGCGCTACACGATCAATCCGCAGCTGTGGGTCGAGGGCGAGGTGCAGTGGGTGCCGGACGACGTGCCGGTCGACAACGCCAACACGCTGTTCTCGGAGGCGTTCGCGACCGTGAACATGCGGGCCCACTACAAGTACGACGCGCGGTGGAGCGGCTACGCCGAGGTGCGCAACCTGTTCGACGCCAACTACGCCGCCTCCACGCTGACGATCGGCCGCGCGACCCGCGCCGACCAGGCCGCCTTCCTGCCCGGTGACGGCCGCGCCGTCTACGGCGGCATCAAGGCCCGGTTCTGAGAACGGCCGGCGACCGGCGGCGCGGCTCTGCAGCCGCGCCGCCGGTGCGGCCTACGCCCGGGGGACAGGCGATCGCTGGGGACGATCGTCAGTCCAACGGCCGGGCGTCGATCAGCACGAAGGCGACGATGCAGGGCTCGCCCGAGCGATTGGCCCAGGCATGGTTGGTGCCGCGCTGGACCAGCATGTCGCCGGCGACGAGCTTCGTCTCGCCGACATCCATCACGGCCCAGATCTCGCCCGACAGCACGATCGCGTAGTCGATCGAGCGGGTGCGATGCATGTGGGCGTGGCGAACCTCGCCGCCCTTGCTGGCGGACTTGGCGGTCTCGTCGATCGCCACGGCGCCGCCCATGGCGGCCGCCTTGGCGGCCCAGTCCGCGTCGGGCGGGAACTGCACGACGCGGAACACGCTGCCGCCGGCCGGCGGCGCCACCTGTATCGGCAGGCCGCACGGATCGGCCTGCGTCGCCGGGCCGTTGTCGGCCGGGGTCGAGAACGTCTTCCAGAAATCCGTCACCGCGAAGTTCGGCTGATCCATGATCGGCATCACGTGCGGCGACGTGGCGTCGCGCGCGACGACCGAGTTGCCGTCGGCATCGTGACCGGTGACGACGACGCGGAAGCGGCGGATCTCCGGACCCGGCGCGACCGCCGGGCGAACGGCCTGCTGACTCATGGGGATGGCTCCTGTTTTCTGATCTCGAAGGAAGGCCGGGCGGGACCCCGAGCGGTCACGCCTGCTGGATCACGGGCAGCAGCAGATGCGAGGGCCGCGCGGCGTCGTGATAGATCTTGTGCAGCGTGGTGCGGCTGGAGACGATGTGGTTCGGCACGTACTCGGCATTGGTGGCGCCGCCGACGCCGGTCGGCATGTCGGCGCTGGCGATCTCGACGCAGATGCGATGGCCGCGCCGGAACAGGTTGGCGGTGGCGAGGATCTCGATCGCGTATTCGGTGATCTCGCCGGGCACGACCGACTGCTGCGCCGCGCGCGTGAGCGGGTGCCACGGCCGCCACGGCGTCGAGCGCTCCGGATCGAGCGCCCGGTGCGAGGCCTTGAGCCAGCCGCGCGTCACCTCGCGCTCCGGCAGGCCGGCCGGGATCTCGCGCTCCCCTTCGCGCACCGAGCGTACCGAGACGTCCGGCCCGACATCCTTGACGGTGACGAACCAGTTGGTGTCGTCCTGGTCGATCGCCGCGAACAGGGTGAGCACCATCGGGCCGGCGACCAGAAGGTCGGCGGGCAGCGGGTCGGTGAGATAGCGGAGCTTGGCGATCGTGTTGGTTTGGGTCGGCGGCATCTGCACGAAGGCATCCGGCGGCCGCTCGTCGTCGACGCTCGACGGGACGAAGGGGTCGGGGCGCAGCCGCTCCCAGGAGTCCAGATAGAGCTTGGTCCACTGCGTCTCGGGCAGCGGCCAGCCGGCGCCCTCGCGCCACTCCTCGGCGCCCATCACCCAGTAGCGCACCGGCGGCTCGTCCATGATGCCGGTGTCGAGGCCCTTGAGCCAGTGGTCGTGCCAGCGGAGAATCTCGCCGTGTAGAGTGTGGAACGGGCGCTCGAGATGGGCGGGTCCCGCGAACATCAGCTTCTTGGGCGCGGCGATCGTCTCGAAATAGCTCTGGGCGCCCTGCAGATGGGTCTTGTACGTGTAGGCGTACCAGCCCGACCCGGTGTAGGTCGGCACCGTGATGTCGGCGAGCTTCGCCTCCGCCTCGCGCACCGCCTCCTCGCTGTCGTAGGGGTTGATCAGCAGGTCGAAGTAAGGCGGCATGTGCTGGCCCTTCTGGGTCAGCACGTTGAGGATGTGCGGATACATCCGGTAGTCGGGATTGCGCATCGCCTCCTGCCACAGCGCCTCGCGCTCCGGCGGCAGCGCGCCGGGCTTGCCGCGGGTCCCGTGGATCGCGGCGAAATGCATGATCAGATAGCGAAAGAGATGCAGCACGCCGCCCGGATACTCCTCGCGGAAGCTGCCCAGCACCCCGTAGGCGCCGCGCGGATCGAGCGGGAAGATCGCCTTCAGATGCGGCGGCTTCTGCCGCGCGACGTGGAGCTGCTCGGCGCCGAAGCCGGAGATGCCGACCATGCCGACATTGCCGTCGCACCAGGGTTGCTGCGCGATCCACTCGATCAGGTCGTAGCTGTCGAACAGGCGCGAGCCGCCGCCGTCGGACTTGCCGACGTTGCGGGGCGAGCCGATCACGTGCACGTAGCCACGCGACGTAAAATACTTGGTGTCGCCCGCCTCCAGGAGGCCGGCCCACAGCGACGACCAGGCCGGCTGCGGCGGCAACGTGGCGGCGACATCGGGGCCCTGCAGGTCCTTGTTGTAGATCGAGAAGGCGAGCAGCACCGGCAGCTTCTCGTCGGTGTCCGGGCGATAGACGTCGACCGAGAGGTTGACGCCGTCGCGCATCGGCACGGCGACGTCGCGCTCGGCGATCAGGCCGGAGTGGGTCGGCGCGCGGTCGTAATCGACGGGCGGACGATCGGCGGCATGGGGCAGCCCGGCGGGGCGGTTCGAAGCGGTCATGGCGAAAGGGAACCTCTGGGGAGAGCGGCCGCCCGCCCGTGACGCGCGGGCGGCCCGGATCACGCGGCGCCGGCCGGGCGCCGCAGCGGAGACGCCCGTCAGGGCGAGATGTCCTCGAGCACCCGGCCCTTGGTCTCGACGGCGAAGATCGCGACGATGACGCAGGCGACCGCCGCCACCGCCCCGAAGGCGAGGAAGACGTTCTCCAGCCCGCCGGCGATCATCATGCCGACCATGGTCGGGCCGATCATCGAGGCGAGGTTGCGCCAGGCGCCGCCGGCGCCGACCCCGATGGCGCGGGCGCGCGTCGGGTAGAGCTCGGGCGTGTAGAGATAGATGCCGATGGAGAGCACCGACGAGCAGAAGAACGCGGTGCTGACCAGCACCAGCACGCGCTCCGGGCTGCTGGCGCCGAACAACCACAGCGAGCCGAGCGCCAGCGCGACACCGGCGAAGGCGACGGCGAACCACGGCCGTCGGCCGACGCGATCGATGGTGAGCGCGCAGGTCAGCGTTCCGAACAGCCCGACGATCTGGGTGATCAGCCCGTACTGGAGCGACTGGGCCAGCGGCAGGTGGAACACGGTGCGGTACATGGTCGGTACCCACACGACGAGCCCGAAGGTGACGATGAAGGCGGAGAACCAGATCGTCCACACGACGAGGGTGCGGCGCAGATAATGCGGGCCGAACAGATCCGCCCACGAGGCCGGCTTCTCGTGCGTGACGACCACGGGCTGCACGGGCGGCAGCGCTGCGCCGGTCGCCCGTGCCGTCTCGGCCTCGATATGCGCGAGCGCCGCCTCGGCCTCCTGATCGCGGCCGCGCGCCGCGAGCCAGCGTGGCGACTCGGGCAGCAGGCGCTGCATGAACACGGCGAGGATCGCCGGCAGCGCGCCGATCACGAACATGTACTGCCAGCCGAAGGTCGGCACGATCCAGCTGCCGAGAAACCCGGCGGAGACGAGGCCGATCGGGAAGATCAGCTCGTAGAGCAGCACGAAGCGGCCACGGCCCTTGGCCTTGGCGATCTCGCTGATGTAGACGGCGGCGATCGGCACCTCGCCGCCGAGCCCGATCCCCTGGATGGCGCGGAACACGAGGAGCGACTCGTAGTTCCAGGCGAAGGCACAGGCGAGACTCATGATGGACAGGACCAGCACGGACCACACCATCGCCTTGACCCGGCCGTAGCGCTGCGCGACCCAGCCGAAGAACAGCGCGCCGACGAGCTGGCCGACATAGCCGACCGAGATCATCAAGCCGATCTGCGGCGGCGTGAGCTTCCACAGCGGCGCGAGCACCGGAAGCACGAACGCGATGGCGAGGCCGTCGAAGGCGTCGAAGAAGGTGGCGACGCCGACCACGACGCGGGCCTTCACGTGCCACAGCGAGATCGGTAATCGCTCGATGCGGGCGACCACGTCGTCGACCTTCGAGCAGGCGGGTCTTGTCAGGATCGCGTCGGACATGCGCGACTCTCCCGGAGCAGGCAGTCGGTTGATGCGGCGGACGATCGGAGCACGGCCGTGGAGCTGCGGCGGGATCTGGCGGAGCCGGACCTGAGGGCATGCTGGCATGCCGCCGTGATTGCGCCTCCCGCGCCGCGGCAGCGCCGCGTTCAGGATCGACTCGAAGAGAACGACAGGGTGGTTCGCCGAAGCGGCGCAGCCCGCGCGCCTCGCCGAATCGCGCCGGACTTCCGTCCGGCCCGGATCACTCGGGGGGGTGTAGAATTGTCTTCGACGACCGTCCGGCCGCCGCGGAGAGATCTTGTGTTCGAGAGCGTCGCATCCGTCTCATCGTCGTCTCCTGGCCGTGGACAACCGTCCCGGCGCTGGCGTTTCGTCCCGAGGCGACACCGCGGATTTCTCTCGCTAAAAAGAGGGCGGCGCCTTTATTGAACGCGTTCATTTTTGAACTTGTTCATTTTTGTGTCAAGAGCTCGGGCTGTCGCATGCGCGGCGGTCGGGTTTGTACGGATGTGGACCGGGATGATGGTTGAGCGCGACACACGAGAGCACGACCCGCGAGACCTCGCGCCGGACAACGCGGGCAGCACGGCGCGCGGCCCGGCCGGTCGCCGGGAGAAGAACAAGGAGGACAAGCTCCGCCGGATCAAGGAGGCGGCGCGCGAGCTGTTCGTCTCGAAGGGCTTCGACGACACGACGATCCGCCAGATCGCCACGCAGGCCGAGGTCGGCCTCGGCACCGTCTTCATCTACGCCGCCAACAAGCGCGACCTGCTGTTCCTGATCGCCAACGAAGGACTGGACGAGGTCGCCGGTGCCGCCGCCGCCGCGGTCGATCCGGACGCCGCCCTGATCGACAATCTGCTCGCGGTGTTCCGGCCGCACTACGCCTTCTTCCAACGGCAGCCGGAGCTGTCGCGCCTCGTGCTGCGCGAGATGACCTTTTACGACAGCGGCGCGCAAGCCGGCTCGTTCCGGAAGACCCGCGAAGCGCTGATCGAGCTGCTGGGCGAGGCCGTCCGGCTCGCGGCCGAGCGCCGCGAGATCGCGATCGACGAGACGGCCGCGTTCGTCGGCTGGACGATCTTCTGCATCTATCAGGTCGAGCTGCGCCGCTGGCTGTCGGACGGCACGGTCGATCTGGAGAGCGGTCTCGACCGGCTGCGTCGCGCCCTGCTGCTGCTCATCTACGGCCTCGGCGCCCCCCCGCGTCGCGGCGGCTGAGACGCCCGGCGTCGGACACCGCGCCGATTGCGGGCCGCGTCACTGCATCCGCAGCCGCCGGGCGCGGGCGGCGGAGCGGCGGCAGTGGGCGGCGCTCTCCGAGGAGATGCGGGCGAGCCGGGCGTGGTTCTCCGGCGTGAAGGGGTTCTCGCCCATCGCCTTGAAGAAGCGCACCAGCGCCTGATGATAGACCACCTGGGCTTCGGCGAGCTCGTCCGAGGTGAGCTCGTGCCAGTGTTTCTCGAAGAAGGACTTGCACATCGCGACGAGGGATCGGTTCGATTGAGAAGGACGGTGCCTCGCCCGGGCGGCCCCGGACACCGCGATCATTGCCTTCCAACAAATGAGAAGGCGTTACTTTCGCGCGGCGAACTGATTCAAATTGCCACGGCCGCGCTCGGCTTCGGTTCATCCTGCGGCGCCGATCGCGCGAGACGGCTCGCCCATCGGGTCGTGGTCATCACCTGGGCGCCATCACCTGGGCGGCATCGCCGAGCTAGCGCCGAAAGGGCTTGAAATCCGCCGCGCCGCCCCGATGATCATCGCCGTGACCCGCCGCCCTGCCTCCCGCATGACTGCCATGACGGATCTGCCAATGACGAACTTGCGTCGACTGGTCGTCGGCGCCGGGATCGCGTGGGCGCTCGCCTTCGTCGTGGTCGGAGTCGGCGCCGATCTCCAGGTCTGGGGTGACGGCGCGCTCTTCTCCTATGCGGTCGCGGTGCGCGACACCTTCGGCTTCCACTGGCACAACATCTCGGGCCGCCTGTCGATCCATCTGATCGCGCATCGGCCGGCCGAAGCGCTGGTCGGGCTGACCGGATCCGCGCGGGCCGGCATCGTGCTCTACGGGCTGCTGCTCTTCGCCGCACCGCTCGCCGGGCTCGGCGCGACCTTCGCCGTCGACCGCACGTCCGGGCGCCGCCTGTTCGTCGCCGCCTGCCTGTCGACCGCCCTTCTCTGCCCGCTGGTGTTCCCCTGCCCAACCGAGATGTGGGTGGCGCACGCGCTGTTCTGGCCGACGCTCGCGCTCTGCCACGGCGCGCCGCTCACCCGCGGCGGCACCCTCGCGATCGCGGCCGCGCTGCTGGCCCTCGTCTTCAGCCACGAGGGCGGCCTGGTGCTGGCCGCCGCGATCCTCGCCACGCTGGCGCTGCGCGGTCTTCGCACGACGCGATTTCTGCGCGCCGCGGCGGCGCTGATGCTCGCGCTCGCCGTGTGGGGCGTGGTGAAGCTGACGATCCGGCCCGACGACTACATCAGCGCCGTGCTGACGACGGCGGCGTTCCGCTTCGTCGATCCGGACAATCTGATCGATCCCGTCGTGCTGCTGATCGTCGCGGCGCTGGTGATCTTCGCCGCCCTTGCCGCCGTGCTGGCGCGGACCGGGATCCCGGCGCCGGTCGCCTGCGCCCTCGGCGCGACCGTGCTGCTGCTCGGCGTGTACTGGCTGACGCTCGATCACGCGCTGCTCGCCGAGAACCGCTATCCGCTGCGCACCGTGCTGCTGATCGGCCCGCCCGTGCTGGCCGTCGTCGCCGTCGTGAGAACGTTGGAGGACGAGGGCCGCCTGCCCGCCTGGCTGCGCCGGCGCGCCGACGCTCTCACGGCGCTCGCCCGCCGCATCGGCCCGACGATCGCGGCCGGCGCGTTCCTGCTGATCATGCTGATCGGCGCAGTGGAGACGACGAAGTTCGTCCTCGCCTGGCGCGACTATGCGGACGCGGTCCGGCGGCTCGCGACCGGCACGGCATCGGACCCGGAGCTCGGCGATTCGCGCTTCGTCTCGGCGGGGCGCATCGCGCCGGCGCTACAACGGCTCGCCTGGAACTCGACCACGCCGTATCTGTCCGTGCTGGTCGCGCCGGGCTTCGCGCCGAGCCGCCTCGTCGTCGATCCGACCGCGACCTATTTCTGGATTTCTTGCGCAACCGCGACCCGCAGCGCGGCCGCGGCGAGCGCCATCCCGCCGGACGCGCGCGCCCTGATCCGCCGCCTCGCCTGCCTGCACCGGCCGTGAGCGACCGTCGCGGCGGCTACGCCTCCTCGTCGCGCGGCCACATGCGGCGGAAGACGCCGTCCTGGCGGATCACCGCGTGGAACAGCGCGGCACCGACATGGATCACGACGAGCCCGATCAGCACGAAGGCGGCGACCGCGTGAGCGAGGAACACGGGCTCCGACATCTTCTGGTCCGGCGCCACCAGGGCCGGCAGCGTGATGCCGAACGCCGTCAGGGCCGGAAACAGCGAGACGCCGAGCCAGCCGAGCAGCGGCACGACGATCAGCAGCAGATACATCCAGGTGTGCACCAGATTGGCGGTCTCGGCCTGCCACGTCGCGATGCTCGGGTCCTCGGCCGGGACGCCCTGGCCGATCCGGTTGGCGAGGCGCACCAGCACCAGGGCGAGCAGCGCCACGCCGAGCAGCTTGTGGACGTCGTAGAGCGACAGCGCCGTGGACAGCTTGGCGAGGGTGCTGCCCTCCGGCGCCCAGGTCATCACGATGCCGATCGTCGCCTGGAACAGGATCAGGACCGCCATGGTCCAGTGCAGGACGCGAGCGGTGGTGCCGTAGACGGCGTGCGCGGACCATGGCCTCGGCATCGTGCCCCCCGAAGTTCTCACCCGAACGTCTCACAAGACATTCTCATCCGACCTTCGCACCCGGATGTCTCGTCCGGATGTCGTCGGCCGATCGTGGTCGTCGTCGCGGGAGGGGATCGTCAGCCGGCCGCCACGAGGGCGCCGGGCACGTCCTCCAGCATCGTCACGTGGCGCGGCTGGCGCGCGACGCGGGCGAGCCAGCGCCGGATCGCCGGATAGCCGGCGAGATCGAAACCGGCCTGGTCGGCGATGTGCGTGTAGGCGTAGAGCGCGATGTCGGCGATGGTGTAGCGGTCGGCCGCGAAGAAGCGGTTCGCCTCGAGGTGCTCCTCCATCAGGCCGAGCGCCGCGTAGCCGGCCTCGGTCCAGCCCTCGATCTCGTGCATCTTCAGCTCGCGGCCGCCGCGCACCAGCGTCAGCCAGAAATAGGCGGCGCCGATGCTCGGCTCCATGCTGTTCTGCTCGAAGAACATCCAGCGCAGCGCCTCGGCGCGCTCGAAGCGGTCCTCCGGCGCGAGCGGCGTGCCGCCGGCGATGTACCACAGGATGGCGTTCGATTCGGGCAGCCAGCGGCCGGCCGCGACCTCGAGCAGCGGTACCCGGCCGCTCGGATTCTTGGCGCGGAACTCGGGCGTGCGATTCTCGCCCTTGAGCACGTCGATCTCGACCAGTCGATAGGGAATGCGCAGCTGGGTCAGCGCGAGGCGGACCTTGTAGCAATTGCCCGATCGCTGCATCGAGTAGAGCGTGTACATGCGTTCCCGCCCGCGGCTCCCGCCCGTCGCACCCATTCACCCGTCCTGACTGACGCACCACCGCCGGGTTCGTCTGCTCGCACCGCAACAACGTCGCGCGAACCGACGTCGTCACCGACATCGCCACACAAGCAACCGCGGCACCGGCTTTCGGCCGCCTGAAATCAGCAGCAGAAAGAAGGCTCGCAGGTTGTCCGCGACGGCGAGAGCACCATGCGGTCGCAACCAGCATTGCATGCTCGAATTGCGACTTCAATTAGGACGCGGCGGGAGTTTCGCCAGGGGTGCGATGACAGAATCGGATGGCGCCGCAGCAAGCCCTCCGCCGTTTGTGCACCGCCACAGAATCGTGATCAGCAGCGCGAGAATCACGATCGTGCCGAGGGGAATCATCAGGTGCTCGGCGACGGCCCGGGTGAAAAGCGGCACTGCGTAGACGACCGCCAGGAGAGTTTTCTCCCACGGCCCGAATCCGTGCCGGGTCGCATCGGTGATCAGGAAGGCGAGCGCCGGGCCGAGCAGCATCAGGTCGTAGTCGTGACTGTGCGGCGCCACCACCAGGGTTCCGACGAGGAGGAGCGCGGCGCGCAGCGCCGGGCGCACCCGCGCCCGGAACGCCCAGACGACCGCGAGCGCGGTGGCGAGCGCGACGATCGCATGCAGGCCATAGGCGAGGTCGACCGGGCCGCCCCAGAACCGTGTCCACGCGAACACGCCGTGCAGCTTGTGCCAGCCCGCGACGCCCTGCTCCAGCACCTCGGTGCGCACCGCGCCGCTCACCGCGAGAAAGGCCCGCCACGGCTCCGGCCCGAGCAGCGCAAGGGTCACGCCGGCGAAGACGACGACCGTCGCGGCCGCCGCCGCGATGGTGCGCCATCGGCCCCCGGCGAGCAGCGCCAGCGGGATCAGGAGGCCGAACTGCGGCTTGTAGACGAGGAGGCCGATCAGCACGCCGGCGAGCAGCGGCCGCCGGTCGAGCACGGCGAGCGCTCCGCCGAACAGCGCCGCGGTGAGGAAGCCGTTCTGCCCGTGCCCCACCGTGACCAGCACGGCCGGAAAGGCGAGCGCGACCAGGAGCCACAGCCGGTCCGGCCCGCCCCGCTCGCGCGGCGTGGCGGGGTCGGCCGCCGTCTGCAGGATCGTCCGGATCGCCAGCACGTAGAGCGCGATCGTCGTGGCGAGCCACGCCGAAAGCGCGAGCGGATAGGGCAGCGTCGCGAGCAGGGCGGCGACGAGAAGAAAGAACGGCGGATAGAGCCAGCCGTAGAACGGCGTCTGCGGCCCGAAGGTGGCGCGCTGCAGGGCGGCCAGCGCGGCGTCGTCGTAGGCGGCCGCCGGATGGCCGTCGAGCACCAGCCGGCCGGCCGTCCAGAAGCACGAGAAGTCGGTGGCGAGCGGGCGCCCCTGATAGTCGGTCATGCCGTTCGAGGTGGCGGCGACGACGGCCAGCGCGAGGCCCGAGACGCCGAGCAGCGCCGCGCACCACAGCCGCACCCGCTCCCGCGTCAGCCAGTCGCCGCTCCGCAACGTCGCCGCCAGGTCCGAAACCGCGTGGCGCTTCACCGCCTGCCCCATCGCCGCCTCCCGCTCCGGTCCGGGAGCTTACGGCCGCGCGCCTAATGGTTGGTGTGCGGGGTCAGGGAGGGCATCTCGGTCCTTTCTCCCCGCGCGCGGGGAGAGGTCGAGCCGAACTCGGGGAGCGGCCGGGAAACACCATCCCCGCCGCGCGGCGCTCGGCCGGCCGATCAGGCGCCCCTTGCCCCGGCGGCGCCCGCACTCTACGACACTCGGCGCCCGAAACTAGGAGCTTCGACAATGGCCTTCCTCGCCGACTCGCTCGCCCGCATCAAGCCGTCCGCGACCATCGCGGTGGCCGACAAGGCGCGTGCCCTGAAAGCGGCGGGCCGGGACGTGATCGGTCTCGGCTCGGGCGAGCCCGACTTCGACACGCCGGACAACATCAAGGAAGCCGCCATCAAGGCGATCCGCGACGGCAAGACGAAGTACACGAATGTCGACGGCATGCCCGAGCTGAAGGCCGCCGTGGCGGCGAAGTTCGAGCGCGAGAACGGGCTGAAGTACAAGCCCTCCCAGATCTCGGTCGGCACCGGCGGCAAGCAGGTGCTCTACAACGCCTTCGTCGCGACCCTGAACCCGGGCGACGAGGTGATCATCCCGGCGCCCTACTGGGTCAGCTATCCGGAGATGGTGCTGCTCGCCGGCGGCACCCCGGTCGAGGTGCCGACCACGCAGGCCTCCGGCTTCAAGCTGACGGCCGACACGCTGGAGCGCGCCATCGGCCCGAAGACCAAGTGGCTGCTGCTCAACTCGCCCTCGAACCCGAGCGGCGCCGCCTACACGCGCGCCGAGCTGAAGGCGCTCACCGACGTGCTGCTGCGTCACCCGCACGTGTGGGTGATGACCGACGACATGTACGAGCACCTCGTCTACGACGACTTCGTGTTCACCACGCCGGCCCAGGTCGAGCCCGGGCTCTACGACCGCACCCTGACGGTCAACGGCGTGTCGAAGGCCTATTGCATGACCGGCTGGCGCATCGGCTTCGCCGGCGGCCCCGAGCCGCTGATCCAGGCGATGTCGACCATCCAGTCGCAGTCGACCTCCAACCCGAGCTCGATCGCCCAGTGGGCGTCGGTCGAGGCGCTCAACGGCCCGAAGGACTTCATCCCGGCACACAACAAGGTGTTCAAGGAGCGCCGCGATCTCGTCGTCTCGATGCTCAACCAGGCGAGCGGCATCGACTGCCCGACCCCGGAGGGCGCCTTCTACGTGTTCCCGTCCTGCGCCGGGACGATCGGCAAGGTCGCCCCGTCGGGCAAGCGCATCGAAAACGACCAGGACTTCGTGACCGAACTCCTGGAGGCGGAAGGCGTCGCGGTGGTGCAGGGCTCGGCCTTCGGCCACGGCCCCAATTTCCGCATCTCCTACGCCACGGCGACGAGTGCCCTGCAGGCCGCCTGCGAGCGCATCCAGCGTTTCTGCGGCAACCTGAAGTGACGGGTAAATAGGGGTTATTCCTGCCGTTCTGCGGCGAAAAACCCGCGCGACACCTCTCCCGATTCGACCTAAGATGATCTCCCGTGCCCCTCGCGGCACGGGGGACCGGCACCGGCGGACCCGCGCGCGGGCTCCCCGTCCGGACCGAACATCGACGTGCCCAGTACCGACGGTGAGTGCGGCCCACCGTGGCCGCCCGGGTCATTCGAGGGGGAGTTCATGCGAAACGTCCTTGCGGGGTCGGCGGCGGTCGTGGCGACCGTCCTGCTGGCCACCGCGGCACCCGCCCAGGAGCGGGTGCAGGCCGGAAGCCTGTCCTGCGACGTGTCGGCCGGGCTCGGCCTGATCATCGGGTCGCAGCGGCAGGTCTACTGCACCTTCACGCCCTCGCTGAACGGCCCGGTGGAGACCTACACGGGCAGCATCACGCGCATCGGCCTCGACATCGGCGCCACCGCCGGCGGCGTCATGGTGTGGGTCGTGTGGTCGCCCACGACGCGCCCCGTCGGCGCGCTCGCCGGCGCCTATGCGGGCGCCAGCGCCGAGGCCTCGCTGGTCGCCGGGCTCGGCGCCAACGTGCTGCTCGGCGGCAACGACCGCAGTGTTGCGCTCCAGCCGGTTTCGGTTCAGGGTCAGGCCGGCGTGAACATCGCCGCCGGTGTCGCCGGCCTCGAGCTGAGGTTCGTGCGCTGACCCGCGACGGTCATCTTCTCCGCGGCGACGAGCCGCCTTGCCTGCGCGTGCCGCCCGGCCGCGTCCGGCTCGGTCGCGGACGCTCTCGGTAAGCCCTCCTCACGAGCCGCACGGTCGCGACGGGGGCTCACCGAAGCAGATACGCCGGTTCTCGTGCGGGACGCCTCCCGCGTCCCCGCAGGATCCGACTTCGCCGGGAACGGCAGAAGCAGGGCCGCTCCCGCTGTCAGGACTTGGCTGCGTCGGCCCCGTCTCGGGGCCGAGCTGACCGACGGAGGCACGATATGGGAGACAATGGAGGCGGCCCCACAGGCCCACGGTGCATCGCGATCGTCGGACCGTTCCAGAGCGGCAAGACGACGCTCCTGGAGGCGATCCTGGCCCGCACGGGCGCGGTCGGCCGACAGGGCACCGTGGACCAGGGGACCACGGTCGGCGACGCCAGCAAGGAGTCGCGCGACCACCGCATGAGCGTCGAGCTCTCGGTCGCCACGACAACCTTCATGGGCGACGCCTACACGT
This sequence comes from Rhodoplanes elegans, assembly GCF_016653355.1. Lineage (GTDB taxonomy): Bacteria > Pseudomonadota > Alphaproteobacteria > Rhizobiales > Xanthobacteraceae > Rhodoplanes > Rhodoplanes elegans. The sequence continues at coordinate 17,028 of NZ_NHSK01000042.1, forward strand.
TCATCGACTGCCCCGGGTCGGTGGAATTCGTCCAGGACATGCGCGCCGCGCTGCCGGCCGTCGACGCGGCCATCGTGGTCTGCGAGGCGGACGAGAAGAAGGTGCCGCAGCTCCAGCTCATCCTGCGCGAGCTCGAGGAGCTGAACGTTCCCCATTTCCTGTTCCTCAACAAGATCGACAAGGCCGACACCCGGCTCTCCGACGCGCTGCGCATGCTGCAGCCGGCGTCGCGGGTGCCGCTGCTGCTCCGCCAGATCCCGACCTGGAGCGGCGAGACCGTCAACGGCTTCGTCGACCTCGCGCTCGAGCGCGCCTTCGTCTATCGCGAGAACCAGCCGTCCGAGGTGGTGCCGCTCGAGGGCGACACGCTCGACGCCGAGAAGCAGGCCCGCTTCTCGATGCTGGAGACGCTCGCCGATCACGACGACGAGCTGATGGAGCAGCTGCTCGAGGACATCACGCCGCCGCGCGACCGGGTGTTCGACGACCTGCGCAAGGAGATGCGCGACCGGCAGGTCTGCCCGATGCTGATGGGCGTGGCGAGCCGCACCAACGGCATTCTCCGCCTGCTCAAGGCGCTGCGCCACGAGGCGCCGGGCGCCGCCCAGACGGCCGAGCGGCTCGGCGTCAAGGCCGGCAGCGAGGCCGTCGCCTACGTGATGAAGACGTTCCACACGACGCACGGCGGCAAGCTGTCGATCGCCCGCGTGCTCGCCGGCCAGATCGGCGACTCGACCGTGCTGCATTCGCCCACCGACGAGGTCGGGCGCGTCGCCGGCGTGTTCAAGATGCTCGGCCAGGCGCAGGAGAAGCGCGGCGCCGCGGCCGCCGGCGAGACGGTCGCGCTCGCCAAGCTCGACGGCGCCAAGACCGGCATGACGCTGTCGACCGGCAAGACGCCGCACAAGGCGCTGGTCGAGGTGAGGCCCTATCCGCCGGTGCTCAGCATCGCGGTGGCGGCCCGCGAGCGCAAGGACGACGTCAAGCTCGGGCAGGCGCTGTCGAAGCTGCTCGACGAGGATTCGTCGCTCAGCGTGATCCAGAACCAGGAGACCCACGAGGTGGTCATCTGGGGCCAGGGCGAGATGCATCTGCGGGTCGCCACCGAGCGCCTCGCCGACCGCTTCGGCGTCGCCATCGAGCGGCACAAGCCGAGCGTCGGCTACCGCGAGACCATCCGCAAGTCGGTCACCCAGCGCGGCCGCCACAAGAAGCAGTCGGGCGGCCACGGCCAGTTCGGCGACGTGGTGCTGGAGATCGGCCCGCTGCCGCGCAGCTCGGGCTTCCAGTTCTCCGAGCGCATCACCGGCGGCGTGGTGCCGCGCAACTACATCCCCTCGGTCGAGGAAGGCGTGATCGACGCCCTCAAGGAGGGCCCGCTCGGCTTCCCGGTGGTCGACATCTCGGTGGCGCTGATCGACGGCTCGTACCACACGGTCGACTCGTCCGACATGGCGTTCCGCACCGCCGGCCGCATCGGCATCGTCGAGGCGCTGCCGCAGTGCCAGCCGGTGCTGCTGGAGCCGATCCACGAGGTCGAGATCGTCTGCCCGACCGAGGCGACCGCCAAGATCAACGCCATCCTGTCGGGACGGCGCGGCCAGATCCTCGGCTTCGACACCCGCGAGGGCTGGCCCGGCTGGGACACGGTGCGGGCCCAGATGCCGGAATCGGAGATCGGCGACCTGATCATCGAGGTCCGCTCGGCCACCGCCGGCGTCGGCACCTTCACGTTCAAGTTCGACCACATGGCCGAGCTGACCGGCAAGACCGCCGACCAGATCGTCGCCGCCAGAAAGGCCGCGGCGTGAGCTGACTTCGTCGAGCTGCCGCGACCTATTACATCGCGGCTCCAGCTTCCCCTCCCCCGCCTGCGGGGGAGGGTCAGGGAGGGGGAGTTCCGGGCACGGCGCTCGCGTGGCGCCCCCTCTCCATCTCTCCCCCGCAAGCGGGGGAGAGCGCCGGCTGCGGCGAGCCGCACGCGACGTGATCAGATCACCGTCTCGAGCGTCGTAGGGCGGGCAAAGCCGCGCAGCGGCGTGCCCACGCAGTCGAGACTCGCGGCAGTCTTTCTTCGCGATGTTGACGGACGGCGCGGGCACGCTTCGCTTTGCCCGCCCTACGAAGCGCGAGGACCTGAACCTCAAAACCCCCAGCGCGACGGCTTGCGCACGAAGACGAAGCGGTCGTCGGGGCGCCAGAAGACATCCGGGTGGCCGTCGTGGACGTCGAGCCACAGGCCCTCGTCGTCGTGGTCGAGCGAGAAGGACAGCGGCTCGCACTCGGGATCGCCGACCGGCTGCATGGCGACGATCAGGCGCTCGCCGGCCGGCTGGTCGCGATAGGCGAGGCGCAGCATCGGGGCGATCTCGGCGGCCCCAAGCCCGAGCCGCACGGCCCGCGCCGCGCTTCGGATCTCGGCCCACCGGGCGCCGCGTGCAAAGCCGAGATCGGCGGGCGTGGCGATCGCCAGCTCGACGACGCGCTTGCGGTCGCTCCAGCGCAGGTCGGGGTGGCCGAGCAGCGCGTCGGCATCGGCGCTGACATGGATGCCGGCCTCCGCGAGCATCGCCCGGCACGGCTCGGCGCCCCGGCAGCGCCCGATCATGACGCTGCGCCAGGCCGGCGGCACGCGGGCCGGCCCGACATGGAGCCAGCGCCCGACCGCATTCCAGTTGAGCACGTCCAGCATTCCCCACCCACACCTACGGTCCACCGCCGGCCGGCTCGCGGCCGCGGCGCGCCGCTCCGGACCGCTGCTTGGCCCATCAGGCCTCGAAACGCAACGCCCGCCACCACCTCCGGTGTCGACGCACCGCCGATCGGAGGCATTCTACCGAGGCCCGAGACGATCGCGAAACCATGACGGCGAAGTCCGTGGCCGCGCTACCGAAAATCAATGACCCGCGCGCGACAGTCGGGGCGACAGCCGACTCGAGATCGGCGCGCTCCGCGTCGTGCAGGTCCCTCCATGTTGAAACAAATTCGCTCGCTTCTTTCGCGCGACGACGACGACCGCGGCCCCGACGGCAAGCCGCGGGTGACGCTGCAGAAGGCGCTCGACCGCAAGTGGCTCGAGGTCTGGTACCAGCCGAAATTCGACCTCGCGACCCGCAAGATGGTCGGCGCCGAGGCGCTGGTTCGCGTGCGCCATCCCGAGCACGGCGTACTGGCGCCGTTCGCCTTCCTGCCGGGCGCCGGCGAGGCGGCGATGCTCGCCATGACCGAGCGGGTGATCGCCGAGGCCTTGCGCGACTGGGAGCACTGTCGTGCGGTCGGCGCGCCGGAGCTCAAGCTCGCCGTCAACGTGCCGGCCAACGCTTTCGTGCGCCTGCCGATCGCCCGGATGATCCGCGACGGCCGCCCGCGCAGCACGGAATGGCCGGGCCTCATCCTCGAGGTCACCGAGGACCAGGTGATGAACGATCTCGACGTCGCCAACGAGGTGGCGGCCGAGCTGCGCAGCCAGAACTGCGGCCTCGCCGTGGACGACTTCGGCGCCGGCTACTCGTCGCTCGCGCGGCTGCGCCAGCTTCCGTTCACGGAGCTAAAGATCGACCGCGCCTACGTCACCGACTGCCACACCGATCGCACCAATGCGGGCATGCTGGAGACCATCGTCGAGCTCGCCAAGCGGTTCGAGCTGAAGACCGTCGCGGAAGGCATCGAGACGCCTCACGAGAGCCACAAGCTGCAGGGCATCGGCTGCCTGGTCGGCCAGGGTTACCTGTTCGCCAAGCCGATGCCGAAGGACCAGTTCATCGCCACGCTGCAGCGCCACACCGGCAAGCGCGCGCCCGAGCCGAGCCGCTGGAACCCGTTCGCCTCCGCCCCGAAGCTCCGCACCGGCACCTGACGCCGGCCGCCGCCGGCTCGGCCGCCAACGGGCCTCGTGTCCCGGGCGCGGCGCGTTCGCGCCGCGAACCGGGACCCAGGGGCGATCAGGCTCGGCGGTGGAGAGCCCTGAGTCGTGCCGCCCGTCGTGGGGCTCCTGGGCCCCGGCTCTGCGGCGTATCGGGCCGTGCGGCCCGATACGCCTTGTCCGGGGCACGCGGCCGATAGTCCGACCACGCCCCAGATCGTGTCATTCCGTGTCCGGCTGTTGCAGCCCTGCACTGGCAGCCGTCTGCGACCGGTGGTAGGTCGGGACGACACCAGTCGCGAGGTCGGCCCATGCGGATCGCTGCTCCTGCCCTGTCGCTCGTGTGCGTGCTCCTGTCGGCGGTCGCCGCGCAGGCGGATCGCCGCGTCGCCTTCGTGCTCGGCAACGGCGACTATCGCACCGTGATGCCGCTGCCCAATCCGACGATCGATTCGACCGCGATGGCGGCGAAGCTGCGCAACATCGGCTTCGAGGTGGTCGAGGGCACCGACCTCACCCGCGAGGGCATGACCGCGAAGCTGATCGAGTTCGGCCGCAAGGCGCAGGGCGCCGACATCGCGGTGTTCTTCTATGCCGGCCACGGCATCGCGGTGAACGGCGTCAACTATCTGCTGCCGGTCGACGCCGACCTGAAGTCCGAGATGGACGTGAAGCTCGGCGCCGCCATCGACGTCGACACCACGCTCGACCAGACGATGGGCGACGCCAAGGTCAAGCTCGTCTTTCTCGACGCCTGCCGCGACAACCCGTTCGCCGAGCGCATCCGCTCGGCGGCGCGCACCCGCAGCGTCACGGTGGCGAACGGGCTCGCCGAGATGAAGTCCGGCGAGGGCACGCTGATCGCCTTCGCGACCGGCCCGGGCCAGACCGCGCTCGACGGCTCGGCCGGCGGCCACAGCCCGTTCACCCGCGCGCTGCTCGACCACATCGCGACGCCCGGCGTCGAGATCCAGCAGGCGATGACCAAGGTGCGGGCGCAGGTCAACGAGTCGACCCGCAAGCAGCAGCTCCCGTGGGGCCACACCAACCTGATCGGCACCGTCTACCTGAACCCGGCCGCCGACGGTGCCGCCCCGACCCCGGCCGCGCTGGGTCCGGCGGTCGCCACCGCCTCGACGGCGCCGGTGTCGTCCGAGGTGGAGCTCGAGTTCTGGCGCTCGATCCGCGACTCCAACAAGGTCGAGGAGCTCGACGCCTATCTCACCAACTATCCGAACGGCCAGTTCCGCTCGATCGCGCTCGCCCGCATCGCCTCCCTGAAGGCGGCGCCGCCGAAGCCCGAGAAGACCCTGCCGCCCGGCGTCGATCCGGCCGTGACGACCGCCGAGGCGACCCAGCTCACCGAGGACCGGCTCGGCCTCAAGCCGGCGCAGCGCCGCGACGTGCAGCGCCGCCTCTCCGGGCTCGGCTTCGACGTGTCGTCGACCGGCACGTTCGGGCCGGAGACGCGCGGCGTGATCCGCCGCTGGCAGGCGGCGCGCGGCTATGTCGAGTCGGGCTTCCTCAACGCGCCGCAGCACAAGGCACTGCTCGCCGAGGCGCAGCCGGTCGAGGAGAAGCCGGTGGTGCGCCAGGCGGCGCCGCGGCCGCGGGTCGAGCAGCCGGCCGGCCAGATGCAACCGGCGGGACGGCAGCAATCGAGCCCGTTCGACGGCGCCGCCGGTGCCTTCATCGGCGGCGTGATCGGCGGCGCCCTGCGGAGGTGAGGACGGGGCGAGTAGCGAATAGCGAGTAGCGAATAGTTGGGAGCGGAATACCGCCGCTTCCGCTGCGCAGCCGATCGCTCTTTCTACTCGCTACTCGCTACTCGCTACTCGCTACTCGCTACTCGCTACTCGCTACTCGCTACTCACTACTCGCTACTCCGTGACTTGCCGGTGATCCGCCCGGCCCGTAGCTGACGTAGACGTCGGCGACGCCGCGCCGGTCACGATTCTTCGCGCCCGACGAAACAACCCCGCCGGCTCGGCCGTATCTCCTCGTGAGGCGCAATCGCCCGCGAGAGCCCCCGGAGTACGCCATGCCCGCCATCCTTCACCGTCCCGCCTGGGCGTTGCCCGACAGCGCCGCCACCCCCGAGGCGATCGCGCTTCGGCTCGACCGCCGCGCCCTCCTGGCCGGTGCCGGGGTGATCGCCGCGACCGCGCTGGCGCCCGACATCGCGCTGGCGCAGCGGGTCGGCGACGTCCCCGACCCCTCTGCCGGGCTCTATCCGGCCAAGCGCAACGAGGCCTTCACGCTCGACCGCCCGGTCACCGACGAGCAGGCGAATCTGAACTACAACAACTTCTACGAGTTCAACATGTCGAAGTCGGTGGCCCGCCAGGCCCAGGCGTTGAAGACACGCCCCTGGACCATCGCCATCGACGGCATGGTCGAGAAGCCGTTCGAGATCGGCATCGACGACCTCCTGAAGCAGGTGACGCTGGAGGAGCGGCTCTATCGCCACCGCTGCGTCGAGGCGTGGTCGATGGCGATCCCGTGGACCGGCTTCCCGCTGGCGAAGCTGGTGGCGCTGGCGAAGCCGCTCGGCTCGGCCAAGTACGTGCGGATGGAGACCTTCAAGGACCCGTCGATCGCGCCGGGCCAGCGCCAGACCTGGTATCCGTGGCCCTATGTCGAAGGCCTGACCATCGCCGAGGCGGGGAACGACCTCGCCTTCCTGGTGACGGGCGCTTACGGCAAACCGGTCGCCAAGCAGATGGGCGCCCCGCTGCGGCTCGCGGTGCCGTGGAAGTACGGCTTCAAGTCGATCAAGTCGATCGTCCGCTTCACCTTCACGGACAAGCAGCCGAAGAGCTACTGGGAGGCCCTGCAGGCGAGCGAGTACGGGTTCTGGGCGAACGTCAACCCGGAGGTGCCGCATCCGCGCTGGAGCCAGGCCTTCGAGCGGGTGCTGGGCACCGACGAGCGCCGCCCCACCCTCCTGTTCAACGGCTACGCCGAGCAGGTCGCCGGCCTCTACAAGGGCCTGGAGAAGGAACGCCTGTGGGCGTGAGACCCTCGCGCCGCCCCGAAACGACGGCCCGAATAAAAAACGCCGGGTCTTACGACCCGGCGTAGTTTCGTCGGCAAACGCCGACAACACCTTCCAGAGGGACAGCTGACGGCCACGGAAAGATGTGGGAGGGACCCGTCGCCAACAGCTCGTCGAAGCATGTCGGCGGGGGACGCCCTAGGCAATGTCGGTTATTACATGCCAACAATGCCCGGCCCGCAGGGATGTTCGCAAGCGAGGAACCCCGGGCGATAATCGCCCGATGTTCCTTGGACGACGAAGCTATCCCGTCCCATCCGAACTCTCCGGCGCTGAATCACACCGTCACCCTGAGGTGCCCGGCGAAGCCGGGCCTCGAAGGGCGACGGCCCGGGGCCGCATCCTTCGAGGCTCGGCCTTCGGCCGAGCACCTCAGGATGACGGATAGATGCCGGAGGACTTTGGGATCACCCGCAGGTGCAGCCCACCTGCCCTCAATAATTCCAGCGCTGCGCCTTGCTGACGAGGAAGTCGCGGAACGCCTGGACGCGGGCGACCGACTTCAGCTCCTCGGGGTAGACGAAGTAGGCGTCGAGCGAGACCGACTCGTCGTCGCTGAACAGCGTCACCAGGCTCTGGTCGTCCTCGAGGATGTAGTCGGGCAGCATGGCGATGCCGATGCCGCGCTGACAGGCGCGCAGCACGCCCGCGATATTGGTGATGATCAGGTGCGGCTGGCGCAGGTCCTTGCCTTCGCGCCCCGCGGTGATCAGCCAGCGCGCGCTCTGCAGGTTGATCGGCACGACGGTGCCGCCGAGCACGATCAGCCGGTGCTTGTCGAGGTCCTCGATCGTGCGCGGCGTGCCGAAGCGCTTGAGGTACTCGGGGCTCGCATAGGCGTGATAGTGCACCGAGAACAGCTTGCGCTGGATCAGGTCGGGCTGGGTCGGCTGGCGCAGGCGGATCGCCACGTCGGCCTCGCGCATCGCGAGATCGAGCTCTTCTTCCGTGGTGATCAGCGTGATGCGGATGTCGGGATAGAGGTCGGTGAACTCGCCGAGGCGCGGCGTCAGCCAATGCACCCCCATGCCGATCGTCGTGGTGACGCGCAGGTCGCCGTGCGGCCGTTCGCGGCTGTCGGTGAGCTTCACCCGCACCGACTCGAGCTTCATGAACACGTCGTGGGCGGTGCGATAGAGCAGCTCGCCCTGCTCGGTGAGGATCAGGCCGCGGGCGTGGCGGTGGAACAGCGCCACCGACAGCTCCTGCTCCAGCGCGCTGACCTGGCGGGAGACCGCCGATTGCGAAAGCCCGAGCTGCTCGCCCGCATGGGTGAAGCTGCCCGCCTCGGCGGCAGCGTGGAAGACCTTGAGCTTGTCCCAATCCATGTTTCGTTCGCGGGCGATGCCCGTTCCCATCCCGGCTCGCTCTCAGGCGCGAGCAGTGTGCCGATCGAGGCCGACCGGCACTTGTTCCTGTGTGACACGATTCGGGTATCGGGACCTTACCGACGCGCCTGCCCGGCGACCGAAACCGTAGGCCATGGTTGAAGAATCCCGACCGTTCCCGTGACGATTCATTCGGCGGCGGCGCGCGTCTCGGCGTGGGCGGCGAGAAACCGCTCCGCCTCGAGCGCCGCCATGCAGCCCATGCCGGCCGCCGTGACGGCCTGGCGGTAGATGTCGTCGGCGACGTCGCCGGCCGCGAACACGCCCGGCACCGAGGTGGCGGTCGAGTACGGCGCCACCTTGATGTAACCAGAGGGCTTCAGCTCGAGCTGGCCGGTGAACAGCGCGGTCGCCGGCGCGTGGCCGATGGCGACGAACACGCCGTCGGCGGCGAGCTCCCGCGTCGCGCCGGTCTGCACGTCGCGCAGCCGCACCCCCGTCACCTTGCCGGGCGCGGCGGAGCCGAGGATCTCGTCGACGGCGCTGTTCCAGATCACCTCGATCTTGGGGTTCTTGAACAGCCGGTCCTGGAGGATCTTCTCGGCCCGGAAGCCGTCGCGGCGATGCACCACCGTCACCTTGGAGGCGAAGTTGGTGAGGAACAGCGCCTCCTCGACGGCCGAGTTGCCGCCGCCGACCACCACGACCTCCTTGCCGCGGTAGAAGAAGCCGTCGCAGGTGGCACAGGCCGAGACGCCGTAGCCCTTGTAGGTGTCCTCCGACGGCAGGCCGAGCCAGCGCGCCTGGGCGCCGGTCGCGACGATCAGCACGTCGGCCAGGTACACGTCGCCCGAATCGCAGACCAGCCGGAACGGCCGGCGGCCGAGCTCGACGGAATTGACGTGGTCGGTGACGATCCGGGTGCCGACATGCTCGGCCTGCTTCTGCATCTGCTCCATGAGCCAGGGGCCCTGGATCGGCTCGGCGAAGCCCGGATAGTTCTCGACCTCGGTCGTGATGGTGAGCTGGCCGCCCGGCTGGATCCCCTGGATCAGCACCGGCTCCAGCATGGCGCGCGCGGCGTAGACGGCGGCCGTGTAGCCGGCCGGACCCGATCCGATGATCACCACGCGGGCATGGGTGGTCTCGGCCATGCGAAGCCTCGTTCGAGTGCGGCGTAAGGAAATGCCGCCGGGGCGGACCGGCGAGTGCGCGTCAATGTAGACATTCCGCCGAGGCATGCAAGGCACGCATAACCCCGGATGTGGACAGTAAACAACAATGCGCTTTTCGGTGCACAACGCAGAGCCGGGTCACACGCAATATTATTTCCGATGGCATGGCTCTTGCGATAATGCTGTCCGAGTCGGGCCCGAACGACGGCGCGGCGACGACGCTGGAGAGACGACCTGTGCCCTACCGCCTCGATGCGATCGACCACCGTATCCTGAAAGAGCTCCAGGAGGACGGGCGCATGACGAATGTCGAGCTCGCCCGCCGCGTGGGCATCTCGCCGCCGCCCTGCCTGCGGCGCGTGCGCGCCCTGGAGGAGGCCGGCTTCATCACCGGCTACCGGGCGCTGCTCGACGAGAAGCGCCTCGGCTACGAGGTGACGGCCTTCGCCATGGTGCACCTGTCGAGCCAGGCCGAGCCCGACCTGCAGGCCTTCGAAGCCTATGTGCGCGGCAAGCCGCTGGTGCGCGAATGCTGGATGCTGTCGGGCGAGATCGACTTCCTGCTGAAATGCGTCGCCCCCAACCTGTCGACCTTCCAGGCGCTGGTCGCCGAGCTGACGGCCGCCCCCAATGTCCGCAACGTCAAGACGACCCTGACGCTGCGCAACGCCAAGAACGACCCGATCGTCCCGCTCGAGCTCGACCGGGCGACGGTGTGAGGCGGGGAAATCCCAATCTGTTCTCTCCTCGTCCCGACGAGCGGGCCGAAGGCCCGGATCTTCTCCCCTCGTCCTGAGGAGGCCGCGAAGCGGCCGTCTCGAAGGACGAGGCCACATGGTTCGAGACGCGCTCCTGCGGAGCGCTCCTCACCATGAGGCGAGAGCGAGCGCCACCGCGTGGCCCGAGTTTTCAGCATGCCCCCTGCCCCGTCCTCCGAAACATCCCCCAAAGCCCTCCGCCCCATCGCCGTCATCGTCGACCGCGAGGGACTCGGCGATTCGCTGCTCAAGCTGCCGTTCCTGCGGGCCATCACCCGGGCCTATCCGGGCCGGCCGGTGTGGTGGATCTCCAGCCACCAGACCTCGATGGCGCACGAGCTGGCGCCCTTCGTGCGGCCGCTGCTCGCCAACGTGATCGAGAACGCCGCGCTGACCCGCCCGCCCCTCGACGTGATCGGGCGGCTGCGGGCGCTGCCGCCGTTCGAGATGGTGTTCGATTCGCGCACCCGCGGCCTCACGGTGCTGCTGGCGCGCCTCTTCCTGAAGCACCGCGGCTTCTACTGCTGCCTGCCCGGCTACCTGTTCTCGTCGCGCCGGCCACCCGGCCGCTTCGGCCGGCCGCGCGGCATCGCGGCCCGCATGCTGAGCCTCGCCGAGGCCGCGATCGGCGGGCCGGCGGACTGGGAGGGCCGTCTCGACATCTCGGACGCGGCCCGCACGCTCGCCGCGGCGCGCCTGCCCGCCGGGCCGTCCTATGTGGGGCTGGCGCCGGGCAGCCGCGAGGCGCGCAAGAACTGGCCGGTGGACCGCTGGGTCGCGCTCGCCGCCGCCCTCACGGCGCGCGGCCATGTGCCGGTGTTCCTGATCGGGCCGCAGGAGCAGGCGCTGATCGAGCGCATCCGGGCCGAGGCGCCGGGCGCCCTGATGCCCGAGGTCGAGCCGGTCGACCCGGCCCTCGGGCTCGCACGGCTCGAGCTCGCCATCGCGGTCGGCGAGCGGCTCGCCGCCGTCGTCGCCAACGACAACGGCATCGGCCATCTGATGGCGACCATCGGCACGCCGCTGGTCAGCCTGTTCGGCCCGACCGACGTGGGGCGCTGGGCGCCGTTCACCCGGCGCGGCGAGATCGTGCGGGCGCAGGACTTCGGCGGCGAGACCATGGAGGACATCCCGGTCGACGCGGCCCTGGCCGGCCTCGAGCGCCTGCTGAGGCGGGCCGCGACGACGGCCGGCTGATCAGATCGGAGCTTGGCGGCGCGCCTCACCTCTCCCCGGCGGGGAGAGGTCGACGCGCGGAGCGCGTCGGGTGAGGGGGTGCCGAGGCCAGCCAACCGGCGCCGTGAACCCTCACCCCGGTGCGCGTCTGCGACGCGCCCCGGCCCTCTCCCTCAGGGAGAGGGCAAGAGGGGGCCGACGCACTGCCGCTCAATACGCCGCGTAGGACTTTTCCTCGGTCAGCTCCGAGCCGACCAGGGTGTCGATCTCGCGCTTGAGGGCGGCGCGGCGGTCGTTGGTGCGGTAGACGGCGCGGGCGAGCGCCACGAAGGCCTCGCCGAAGTCGCTTTGGCGCTCGCAGTCGCGGATGTCGTCCTCGATCTGCCACAGGCTCTCGTTGACGGTGCGCAGCGCCGCCTTGATCGGCGCGACGCCGGGATGCGCGGCGAGCAGCGGCGCGAGCGAGCCCGTCAGCACCTCGAGCTCGTGCCGGATGTTGGCGAGCTTGGCGGGATCGCCGATGCGCTCGGACTTGATCTCCAGGATCGTCACCTTGTCGACCAGCTCGCCGGCCGAGACGGCGATCACGATGCGGGACATGGAAGAGCAGCTCCACTGCGGCCGGGCCGGCCGCGAGCCGACGTCCCCGCGCGTCCGGGACCGAACGCGACCATCGTGGCCAGGAGGACGTCGTCGGATAGGATCGCGGCGGCGCCGGCGACCACGGCCGCCGGCGCGTCACGTCGACGATGTCAGCGGAAGATGACCTCGAGGATCTCGTAGGCCTTGGCGCCCCCCGGCGTCACCACCTCGACCTGGCTGCCCTTCTTCTTGCCGACCAGGGCACGGGCGAGCGGCGACGTGATCGAGATGCGGCCGTTCTTGGCGTCCGCCTCGGGCTCGCCGACGATCTGCCAGACGTGCTTCTTCTCGGTGTCCTCGTCGATCAGCGTGACGGTCGCACCGAACTTGATGGTGTCGCCCGACAGCTTGGAGACGTCGATCACCTCGGCCCGCGCGATCTTGTCCTCGAGCTCCGCGATGCGGCCCTCGTTGAGCGACTGCGATTCCTTGGCGGCGTGATACTCGGCGTTCTCCGAAAGGTCGCCGTGAGAGCGCGCTTCGGTGATCTGTTGAATGATGCGAGGTCGCTCGACCTGCTGGCAGTGCCGCAGCTCGTTCTCCAGCGCGGCGTAGCCGGCAGCCGTCATCGGTATCGTGTCCATCGGTTCCTTCTCCGACAGAAAAAAACTCGATCGCGGACCGGTGTCACCCGGCACGCAACCGTTCGAAACATGTTCAGCCCGTGGCCCGGGTTCCCCGACCGCGTCCTTCAGGGGGCGTTTTCGGAGAAATAGCTCTGCAGGGTGCGCACCTCGAGGTCGCCCGCGAGATAGGCCTTGATCCCGAGCGCCGCCGCGACGGCTCCGGAAAGAGTGGTGTAGTACGGCACCTTATGCAAGAGGGCTGCGCGTCGCAAGGAACGCGAGTCCGAGATGGCCCGCGTACCGCTGGTGGTATTGAACACCAGCTGCACATCGCCGTTCTTGATCGCGTCGACGATGTGGGGCCGGCCCTCCAGCACCTTGTTGACCTTCTCGGCCGGCACGCCGTGCTCCTGCAGGAAGCGCTGCGTGCCGCCCGTGGCGATGACCCGGAAACCGAGATCCGACAAGAGCTTGACCGAGTCGAGGATGCGCGTCTTGTCGCTGTCGCGCACCGCCACGAAGACCGTCCCCTTGGTCGGCAGGCGAGCGCCGCCGCCGATCTGGCTCTTGGCGAAGGCGATCTCGTAGGACCGATCGATGCCCATCACCTCGCCGGTGGAGCGCATCTCCGGGCCGAGCAGCGTGTCGACGCCGGGGAAGCGGGCGAACGGGAAGACCGCCTCCTTGACGCCGACATGGTTCAGCACCGGCGGCTTCAGGCCGAAGCTCGCGAGGCTCTCGCCCGCCATCACCCGGGCCGCGATCTTGGCGACCGGCAGGCCGATCACCTTGGCGACGAACGGCACGGTGCGCGAGGCGCGCGGGTTGACCTCCAGGACGTAGATCTCGCCGTCCTTCAAGGCGTACTGGACGTTCATCAGGCCGCCGACGCCGAGCGCCAGCGCCATCGCCCGGGTCTGACGCTCCAGCTCCTCGATCACGTCGGGCGACAGCGAGAACGGCGGCAGCGAGCAGGCCGAGTCGCCGGAATGCACGCCGGCCTCCTCGATGTGCTGCATGATGCCGGCGATGAACGTGTCCTTGCCGTCGCAGAGGCAGTCGACGTCGATCTCGATGGCGTCCGACAGGTAGCGGTCGAACAGCAGCGGGTTCTGGCCCAGCACCGTGTTGATCTGGCCGGTCTTGTCGTTCGGATAGCGCGCCTTGACGTCGGACGGGACCAGGCTCGGCAGGGTGCCGAGCAGATAGTCGTCGAACTGCTCCTGATTGCGGATGATCGCCATGGCGCGGCCGCCCAGCACGTAGCTCGGGCGCACCACGAAGGGCAGGCCGAGCTCGGCGGCGACGAGGCGGCTCTGCTCGACCGAGTAGGCGATGCCGTTCTTGGGCTGGCGCAGCTGCAGCTTGTCGAGGAGCCGCTTGAAGCGGTCGCGGTCCTCGGCGAGGTCGATGGCGTCCGGCGAGGTGCCGAGGATCGGCACCTTCGCGGCTTCGAGCGCGGCGGCGAGCTTGAGCGGCGTCTGGCCGCCGAACTGCACGATGACGCCGTGCAGGGTCCCGTTCGACTGCTCGGTCGCGATGATCTCCAGCACGTCCTCGGCGGTCAGCGGCTCGAAATAGAGGCGATCCGAAGTGTCGTAGTCGGTCGACACGGTCTCCGGATTGCAGTTGACCATGATGGTCTCGTAGCCGGCGTCCGACAGCGCGAAGCAGGCGTGGCAGCAGCAGTAGTCGAACTCGATGCCCTGCCCGATCCGGTTCGGGCCGCCGCCCAGAATGATCACCTTCTTGCGGTCGGACGGCTCCGCCTCGTCGGCCAGGGCGCCCGCGAAGGGCGCCTCGTAGGTCGAGTACATGTAGGCGGTCGGCGAGGCGAACTCGGCCGCGCAGGTGTCGATGCGCTTGTAGACGGGCCGCACGCCGACGGCGCGGCGCCGCTTGGTCACCTCGTCGGCCGAGAGTCCCGTCAGGGCGCCGAGGCGCGCATCCGAAAAGCCCATGGCCTTGAGGCGGCGCAGCGCGCCGGGCGTCTGCGGCAGGCCCTTCGCCTTGATCTCCGCCTCGGTCTCGACGATGCCGCGGATCTCCGCGAGGAACCACGGGTCGATGCTGCAGGAGCGGAAGATCTCGTCGTCGGAGGCGCCGAGCCGCATCGCCTGCGCGACCTTGAGGAGCCGGTCCGGCGTAGGCCGGCCGAGCGCCGCCCGGATGGCGTTCTTGTCGTCGCCCTCGCCGATGCCCTCGATGACGATCTCGTCGAGCCCGGTCAGGCCGGTCTCCATCGAGCGCAGCGCCTTCTGCAGCGACTCCTGGAAGGTGCGGCCGATCGCCATCGCCTCGCCCACCGACTTCATCGAGGTGGTGAGCAGCGGCTCGGCGCCCGGGAACTTCTCGAAGGCGAAGCGCGGGATCTTGGTGACGATGTAGTCGATGGTCGGCTCGAACGACGCCGGCGTGGCGCCGCCCGTGATGTCGTTGGCGATCTCGTCGAGCGTGTAGCCGACCGCGAGCTTGGCGGCGACCTTGGCGATCGGGAAGCCGGTGGCCTTGGAGGCCAGCGCGGACGAGCGCGACACGCGCGGATTCATCTCGATGACGACCAGCCGGCCGGTCTTCGGATCGACGGCGAACTGCACGTTCGAGCCGCCGGTCTCGACGCCGATCTCGCGCAGCACCGCGATCGAGGCGTCGCGCATCACCTGATACTCTTTGTCGGTGAGCGTCAGGGCCGGCGCGATGGTGATCGAGTCGCCCGTGTGGACGCCCATCGGATCGACGTTCTCGATCGAGCAGACGATGATGCAGTTGTCGTTCTTGTCGCGAACGACCTCCATCTCGAACTCTTTCCAGCCGAGCACGCTCTCTTCGACGAGCACCTCGTTGGTCGGCGAAGCGTCCAGGCCGCCGCGGACGATCTCGATGAACTCGTCGAGGTCGTAGGCGATGCCGCCGCCCGTGCCGGCCAGCGTGAAGCTCGGCCGGATGATCGCCGGCAGGCCGATCTCGGCGAGCGCGATCAGGGCTTCGCCCAGCGCGCCGTGGACGTAACGCTTCTTGCGCTCCTCCTCGCCGGCCGCCCAGTCACGCTCGAACTTTGCGCGCTCGAGCGCCTTCTCGGCGGGCTTGGCGGGCGAGGCGTCGATGCGGGCGAGCGCGTCGAGATATCGTTGGCGGTCCGCCTGCTTCAGCTCGGAGGCATTGGCCAGGAACGATTTCGGGATGTCGAGGCCGATCTTCTTCATCGCCTCGCGGAACAGCTCGCGATCCTCGGCCTTGTCGATCGCCTCGGCCGTGGCGCCGATCATCGTGACGCCGAACTTGTCGAGCACGCCCATCCGGCGCAGCGACAGCGCCGTGTTCAGCGCCGTCTGGCCGCCCATGGTCGGCAGCAGCGCGTCGGGACGTTCCTTCTCGATGATCTTGGCGACGACCTCGGGCGTGATCGGCTCGACATACGTCGCGTCGGCCATCTCCGGGTCGGTCATGATGGTCGCCGGATTGGAGTTGACCAGGATGACCCGGTAGCCCTCCTCGCGCAGCGCCTTGCAGGCCTGGGTTCCGGAATAGTCGAACTCGCAGGCCTGACCGATGACGATCGGGCCCGCGCCGATGATCAGGATCGAGGAGATGTCGGTGCGTTTGGGCATCGGGGTCTTCGCGGGTTCATCCGGGCACAAAAAAAGGCGTCGTGGACGCGCCGCCTTTTGCGAACTCGACCGGTTTTGTCGCCTGCCCGCGCGAGGTTCGCCGGGGCGGGGCGACCCTTAGCCCAGAATCGACGGGGAGGGAAGAGCGGCCGGCCGAGAGGGGGGCGGAGCGGTCAGTCGAAGCCCCGGCGGCGCGGGGCGAGCGGCGGTGGCGGCTCGTCCGGCTCGGGAAGACCCAGCTCGTCCTCCTCGGCCTCGACGGCCGGCACGGCGTAGCGGCCTGACAGCCAGCGGTGGAGATCGACGTCCTTGCACCTCTGCGAGCAGAACGGGCGAAATTTCTCCGCGGCCGGCTTGCCGCAGATGGCGCAGGGTTTTCCGGAAGCGAGCGAGGGCATGGGCGAAAGATAGGGAGGACCGGAGGCGAATGGGAGGGCTTCGTGCGGCAAGACCGGGCACTGGGCCGGCACGGGGTCCCTTCTCCCCGCGCGCGGGGAGAATGTGGCTCGCCGCGCAGCGGTGAGCCGGATGAGGGGGCATCTCCCCGGCGCAGAGACTCGCGGCGACGCCCCCTCACCCGGATTCCGCGCCTGCGGCGCGCAATCCGACCGCTCCCCGCGCGCGGGGAGCGGTGAAAGGGGGCCGCCCGGCTCAGGCCGGCATCGGGTTGGTCGGGTTCAGCCAGCCGTGGCGGACCGGGTAGCCCTCGCCGGCGAGGAGCGCGACCGTCTCGTAGAGCGGCAGGCCCACCACCGACGTGTAGGAGCCGACGATCTTGACGACGAAGCTGCCGGCGAGCCCCTGCACGGCATAGCCGCCGGCCTTGCCGCGCCACTCGCCGGACGCGAGATAGGCCTCGATGTCCTCCGGGGCGAGGCGCTTGAATCGCACCCGCGTCTCGATCACCCGCTGGCGGATCGCCTCCTTGGGCGTCACCACGCAGACCGAGGTGTAGACCCGGTGGTTGCGGCCGGACAGCAGCCGCAGGCACTGGGCCGCCTCGTCGAGCAGCTCGGCCTTGGGCAGGATGCGGCGTCCGACCGCGACCACGGTGTCGGCCGCCACGATGAAGGCGCCGCGCAAATCGTCGTCGAGCCGGACGGCTTCGAGCGCCCCCTCGGCCTTCGCATGGGCGAGCCGGTTGGCGCAGGCGCGCGGCAGCTCGCCGCGCTTCGGCGTCTCGTCGACCTCGGCGGGCCGCAGCGCGTCGGGCTCGAAGCCCGCCTGGTTGAGGAGCGTGAGCCGCCGGGGCGAGCCGGAGGCGAGAACGAGCTTGGGACGGCCCATCATCGGCGTGAGGTTCTGTTCCGCTCCGCGACGGGAGCACGGTCGATCCCGCCTCCGGCGGAGCGGAGCGTCACGGGGTCTGGGGTTCCGGGGGCGCGCCGGCCCGGGCGGGCGCGGCGGCGGCGGTCATTTGAAACGATAGGTGATGCGGCCCTTCGTCAAATCATAGGGGGTCATCTCGACCAGCACCTTGTCGCCGGCGAGCACGCGGATGCGGTTCTTGCGCATGCGTCCGGCCGTGTGGGCGATGATCTCATGACCGTTCTCGAGCTTGACGCGGAAGGTCGCGTTCGGCAGCAGCTCCGACACGACGCCGGGAAACTCCAGCAGTTCCTCTTTCGCCATTCGCAACCCAATGATCGCACCGGGCCGCGCAGGGGCCACGGGCGAAGGTCAGGCCTTCGTTCGACGCCACAGGACGGGCGCGGACCCTAGCCGAAACGGGCACGAACGACAACCGGCGGGCATGCATCGTCCCGGCGCAGGACGCGGGAGTCCGCTCGTCCCCGCGCAGGCGGGGACCCAGGGGCGACACGGTAGAGGGCATCTGGATGCCCGCCTTCGCGGGCATGAGCGGAGTACACGGCGAACGCGGCGTCCGTCTCGGGCGCGCCAGTCCTCAGGCCGCCGCCCCGGTGCGGCGCCAGCCGAGCAGCATGGCGGCGAGCTGCAGGCCGCCGATCAGCGCCAGCACGACGAGGAACACCCGCGCGGCCGGCCCCTGGACGAACACCCACCAGTCGTCGTCCGAGATGGTGAGGGCCCGGCGGAACGACAGCTCCATCCTGTCGCCGAGCACGAAGGCGAGCAACAGCGGCGCCACGTCGTAGGAGAACTTGCGCAGCAGATAGCCGACGACGCCGGCGGCGAAGAGAATCGTGAGATCGAGCGGCGAGCCCTTCAGCGAGAACACGCCGATCAGGCAGATCACCAGCACGAGCGGCGCCAGCACGCCCATCGGCGTGCGCAGGAGCGTGACGAAGATGCCGACCAGCGGGAGGTTCAGCACCACCAGGATCGCGTTGCCGAGATAGAGGCTGGCGATCAGGCCCCAGAACACCTGCGGATGCTCGCTCATCAGCAGCGGCCCCGGCTGCACGCCGTGGATCAGGAGCGCCGAGAGCAGGATCGCAGTCGCCGGGATCGCCGGGATGCCGAGCACCAGGAGCGGGATCATCGAGGCGCCCGTGGTGGCGTTGTTGGCGGTCTCGGGACCGGCGACGCCGGCCACCGCGCCGTGGCCGAACTTTTCGGGCGTCTTCGAAATCTTCTTCTCGATCGCGTAGGACACGAAGGTCGAGATGATGTGCGAGACGCCCGGCACCAGGCCGAACAGGAAGCCGACGCCGGAGCCGCGCAGCACCGCCGGCGCCGCCTCGCGGATCTCCTGTCCGGTCGGCAGCATGTCGCGCAGCTTCGGCGCCTTCGGCACCTCGGGCGCCGCCTCGTCGAGATTGAGCAGAATCTCCGAGACGCCGAACAGGCCGATCGACAGGGCGACGAAGTTGAGCCCGTCGGTCAGATCGAGCGAGCCGAAGGTGAAGCGCGGATAGGCGGTGAGCTGATCCATGCCGACGGTGCCGAGCGCCAGCCCGAGCACGATCATGGCCAGCGTCTTCACGGGCGGCGAGGAGGAGACGACGCTGACGACGATCAGCGCGGTGAGCATCAGCACGAACTCGGCCGCCGGGCCGACCGACAGCATCGCGTCGGCGAGCAGCGGGCCGACCGCCATCAGGCCGACGATCGAGATGGTACCGCCGACGAAGCTGCCGACCGCCGAGAGTGTCAGCGCCGCGCCGGCGCGGCCGCGCTTCGCCATCTCGTAGCCGTCGATGCAGGTGACGACCGAGGCGGCTTCGCCCGGAATGCGCATCAGGATCGAGGTGGTCGACCCGCCGTACATGGCGCCGTTGAAGATGCCGGCCAGCATGATCACGGCGCCGGCCGGATCGAGCTTGAAGGTGAGCGGCAGGAGGAGCGCCATGCCGGCGAGCGGGCCGAGCCCGGGCAGCACGCCGACCGCCGTGCCCCACAGGCAGCCGACGAAGCACAGGAGCAGGTTGCGGCCCGTGAACGCGACCGCGAAGCCGTCCATCAGGTATCCGAGCGAGTCCACGATCACGATCCTCACGGTTCGGCGTCGCGCCGCTTGTTGTCAGCTACGGCCACTTTCAGATACGGGGACGCTGTTCCCCCCACCCCCGACCCCTCCCCGCC
>NZ_NHSK01000043.1 GCF_016653355.1 Rhodoplanes elegans
CCCCGGTGACGGTGGCGCCGGCCCCTGTCGGCCCGGCGGCGGCGGCCGACGCGCCCGACGTCGCGGGCGGCGACCGCGACCGCGACCGCGACGGCGGCCCGCGCTGGACCATCCGGTTCTTCATGCCGCAGCACTTCACCCGCGACACCCTGCCGGTGCCGGACGACCCGGGTATCGCCATCGTCGAGGTTCCGGCCGACACGGTCGCCGTGATCAGGTTCTCGGGATCGACCGCGCCCGACGCGGTGGAGCACCAGGCGCGCCTGCTCGCCCGCCTCCTGGCGACCACCCGGTGGCGTCCCCTCGGCGCCCCCTTCGCCCAGTTCTACGATCCGCCCTGGACGCTGCCGCCGCTCCGCCGCAACGAGGTCGCGATGCGGGTGGAGGGGTAGGGGGGATGCGCCGGAGCGATGCTGTAGCCTGCGAGCCGCTCCGGGGCCGATCCCGGACGGAACCGAGGTCCAGGTCCCGGCACAGCGCGGACCGTTCTCCAGGAGATGTCCCATGTCCCACGGCAGGGTGACCAGGCGCGGGCTCGGTGCGCTGGCGCTGCTCGCGGCGGCGGTCGCGTCCGGCGCCCCGGCGCGGGCGCAAGGGCGTTCGGTCCGCGTTCACAAGGATCCGTCCTGTGGCTGCTGCACCGGTTGGGCGCGCCATATGGAGGCGAATGGCTTCGCCGTGACCCTGGTCGACGTCGCCGATCTCGATGCGGTCAAGTCGCGGTTCGGGGTGCCGGACGAGCTGCGAACCTGCCACACGGCCGAGGTCGGCGGCTACGTGATCGAGGGGCATGTTCCGGCGGCGGCGATCGAGCGCCTTCTGGCCGAGCGGCCGGCGGCCGCCGGGCTCGCCGTGCCGGGCATGCCGGTCGGCTCGCCCGGCATGGAGGGCGGGACGCCCGAGACCTACGAGGTGATCCTGTTCGGTCCGGGCGTCCGCCGCGGCTACGGCCGCTTCCGCGGCGCGTCTACGGTCTGACCGCGCCCCGGGTGCCGCCCCGTCCGGGCCGCCGCCCTCACAGGCTGTCGCCGAAGTCCGCCCGGAACTTCGCGACCAGCCGCTCCTGCCAGTCGGAGACCGGCTTGAGGAGGCCGTAGAAGAAACGCAGCACCTCCGGCTCCTCGACGAAGGTGAGGCCGCCGACCAGGCGGCGGTTGGCGTGCAGCCACGACAGGCGGTCGATCGCGTATTTCACCTGGCTCAGCGTGAACACCCGGCGCGGCAGCGCCAGGCGCACCAGCTCCATGTTGGAGAACACCTCGCGGCCGTCCGGCTCGCGCTGCTCGGAGAGCGTGCCGCGCTCCATGCCGCGGATGCCGGCGGCGATGTAGAGGGCCGAGGCGAGCGCGCCGGCCGGATACTGCGACTGCGGGATGTGATCGACGAAGCGCTTGGCGTCGACGTGACAGCCGAGCCCGCCGGGCGGCGTGATCACCGGGACGCCGCGGCGATCCAGCTCGTCCACCATGTAGGCGATGAACTGCGGCCCCTGGTTGATCATGTCCTCGTCCATGGTCTCTTCCAGACCGACGGTGAGCGCCTCGATCTCGCGCACCGACATGCCGCCATAGGTGAGGAAGCCCTCGTAGAGCGGGACGAGGCCGCGCATCTTCAGATAGACGTCCTTGTGGCGGATGCAGATGCCGCCGCCGCGCGCGCAGCCGAGCTTTCGCGCCGAGAAATAGATGATGTCGCACAGATCCGCGATCTTTCGCGTGATCTCGCGAATCGTGAGGTCCTTGCAGGACGGCTCGCGCGTCTTGTTGAAGTGGAGATTGTCGGCGAGCAGGCTCGCGTCCATCACCAGCATGATGCCGTTCGCGCGGCACACCGCGCTGACCGCGGCGAGGTTCTCGATCGACACCGGCTGGCCGCCGATCAGGTTGGTGCCGGACTCGACCCGCACGAAGGCGACCTTGTCGGCGCCCCATTTGGCGATCACGGCGTTCAGCTTGCCGATGTCCATGTCGCCCTTGAAGGGCTGGCGGCTCGTCACCTCGAGCCCGGCGTCCGACACCAGCTCCTCGACCACGCCGCCCTGCAGCGTGATGTGCGCCTTGGTGGTGGTGAAGTGATAGTTCATCGGCACCACGCTGCCGGGCGTCACCAGCACCTTGGCGAGGATGTGCTCGCAGGCGCGGCCCTGATGGGCGGGCAGGAAATACTCCATGCCGAAGATGTCGCGCAGCTTCGTCTCCAGCCGCGTGTAGGTGGCGCTGCCCGCATAGGCGTCGTCGGCGACCATCATGGCGGCGAGCTGCTGATCGCTCATGGCGTTGACGCCACTGTCGGTCAGCATGTCGAGGAACACCTCGTCGTTGGGCAGCAGGAAGGTGTTGTTGCCGGCCTTGGTCATCACCTGAAGGCGGCGCTCGATCGGCGGCAGGCCGAGCTTCTGGACGATCCGCACCTTGTGCATCTCGAGCGGAATGGTCTCGTCGCCGAAATACCTGATCTTCGACATGGGTCTCCCCCGGTTATGAACGTCTCGAAAATGAATGGGTGCCCGGCCGGCGCTTCGCAGACGCCGGACGACGATGGCCGGGACGAAGCCGTCCCGGCCACGTCCCGGATGTCGCCGGGCCGAGCCATCTGGTGTTCGGGCTATCGAAATACCGCTACGGGAGCAATTCCGTACTTCCTCGGACCCCAAAACGGGGAAGGATGTTGCGCACAGGGAAGGAAGCCCGCTGCAATCGCGGCCAACGCGGAGGTCGCCCGCATGCCCCGTTCACGAGGAAAGATCTGCGAGGCGCGGCCCTATGGGATCGAGCCAGTCGACGCCGAGCGCAGCCATGTGCCTGCCGTTCCGGGACAGGAGCTGGAAGCCGTTCACAGAGGCCGTCGCGGCCACGATGGCATCCTCCGAACTCGGAGCCGTGCCCGCGCCGACTGCGGCGTACAGCAGCTCGCCGGCCTTGCGGGCGATCTCCACCGAGACCGGAATGATCCGCGATCCGTAGATCGTCTCTGTCGCCGTCAGCCAGCGCTGCAGCTTGCCGGCCTTGGCGGTGGCGCCCTTGGCGATGCACTTCGCGATACCGAACCGGACCTCCATAACGGTCACGACGCTGAAGTAGAGATGATCGTGATTTCGAATGACCCAGTGACGCCAAGCCTCGACGTCCTTGGTCGCGACCGCAGAAGTCGGGCTCGTCAGTGAGAGCACATCGGTGTCGAGAACATACATCAGAACGCGTCTGATCGACCGACGCGAGCCGGCCGTCGGTCGGGGAGGTCGTCGGGATCGATCGGCGCGCCGGTCACGAGGTCGGCCATCGTCGGATACTCGGCCGCGAGCCGCTTCCATGCCGACTCGCTCACGACGACGACCGGCTCGGCGCCGCTGCGCTCGATCCGCTGCGGCCCGTCCGTCACGGCGGCATCGATAACGGCGGAAATGTCGGCCTTGGCATCGGCCATCGACCACGACTTCATGGCGGCCTCTCCGTCTCGATCTCTACGATAGGTCGTGCCCCCGAGACCAGCAAGGGATGGTGAACCGTCCCCGCCGGTAGCGCGACCCGCCTCAGATATCCACGCTGGCAGCGAGCGCGTTCTCCTGGATGAACTCGCGGCGCGGCTCGACGACGTCGCCCATCAGCTTGGTGAAGATGTCCTCGGCCTCGTCGACCTCCTTGATCTTCACCTGGAGAAGCGAGCGGGCGTTGACGTCGAGCGTGGTCTCCCACAGCTGGTCGGGGTTCATCTCGCCCAGCCCCTTGTAGCGCTGCAGCGCGACGCCCTTGCGGCCGGCCGCGATCACCGCCTCGATCAGGTCGATCGGGCCGTGGATCGGCGTCTCGTCGCCCTTGCGGCGGAGCACGCCGGGCCGCGGATAGACCTGCTGGAGGAGCGGCGCGAGATCGTCGAGCTTCTTGGCCTCCAGCGAGCCGAGCAGCGCGCCGTCGATCACCGCGACCTCCTTCACGCCGCGCACCGTGCGCTCGAACGTGAAGCCGTCGCCCTCGACGAAGCGACCTTCCCAGCCGCGCTCGGTCTCGTCGGCGAGCGCGTCGAGCCGGCGCGCGATATAGGCGGCGGCGCGGTCGGCGCTCTCGCGGTCGAGCGCGATCGCCGGATTGAGCACGCCGGCGATGGCGGCCTGCTCGACCACGGCGCGGCGGTAGCGGCTGTGCAGGCCGGCCAGCACGCCGCGCACCGTGCGGGCCTGGTCGATCAGCAGCTTGAGGTCGGGGCCGGCGCGGTCCTCGCCCGAATGGGCGCGGAACACCGCCTCGTCGAGCCCGGTGGCGATCAGATAGTCTTCCAGCGCGCGCTCGTCCTTGAGGTACTGCTCGGACTTGCCGCGGTTCACCTTGTAGAGCGGCGGCTGCGCGATGAAGATGTGGCCGCGCTCGACCAGCTCGCGCATCTGCCGGTAGAAGAACGTCAGCAGCAGCGTGCGGATATGGGCGCCGTCGACGTCGGCGTCCGTCATGATGATGATCTTGTGGTAGCGCAGCTTGTCGGCCGAGAACTCCTCGGAGATGCCGGTGCCGAGCGCCGTGATCAGCGTGCCGATCTCCTGGCTCGACAGCATCTTGTCGATGCGGGCGCGCTCGACGTTGAGAATCTTGCCGCGCAACGGGAGCACGGCCTGGAACTCGCGGTTGCGGCCCTGCTTGGCGGAGCCGCCGGCCGAGTCGCCCTCGACGATGAACAGCTCGGACTTCGCCGGGTCGCGCTCCTGACAGTCGGCGAGCTTGCCGGGCAGCGAGGCGACATCGAGGGCGCCCTTGCGTCGCGTCAGCTCGCGCGCCTTCCTCGCGGCTTCGCGCGCCGTGGCGGCTTCGACGACCTTGCCGACGACAACCTTGGCCTCGCTCGGATGCTCCTCGAGCCAGGACGCCAGCGCCTCGTTGAGCACGCCTTCGACGGCGGGGCGGACCTCCGAGGAGACCAGCTTGTCCTTGGTCTGCGACGAGAACTTCGGGTCCGGCACCTTCACGGAGAGGACCGCGGTGAGGCCCTCGCGGCAGTCGTCGCCGGTGAGGGCGACCTTCTCCTTCTTGGAGACGCCGCCGGATTCCGCGTAGCCGGTGATCTGCCGGGTCAGCGCCCCGCGAAAGCCGGCCAGATGGGTGCCGCCGTCACGCTGCGGGATGTTGTTGGTGAAGCACAGGACGGTCTCGTGATAGCCGTCGTTCCACCACATCGCGCACTCGACCTCGATGCCGTCGCGCGACGACTTGATCACGATCGGGTCGACGACCAGCGGCTTCTTGTTGCGGTCGATGAAGCGCACGAAGGCCTCGACGCCGCCCTCGTAGTGCATCTCCTCGCGCTTCTCGACGGCGTGCCGCTTGTCGGCGAGCACGATGCGCACGCCCGAGTTCAGGAACGCGAGCTCGCGCAGGCGATGCTCCAGCGTCCCCCAGTCGTACTCGGTCATCGTGAAGGTCTCGGTCGAGGCGAGGAACGTCACCTCGGTGCCGCGCTGACCGCCGGCGTCGCCGACCACGGCGAGCGGCGCCACCGCCTCGCCGTGCCGGAACTCCATGAAATGCTCGTGGCCGTCGCGCCAGATGCGCAGCTTCAGCCAGCTCGACAGCGCGTTGACGACCGAGACGCCGACGCCGTGCAGGCCCCCCGAGACCTTGTAGGAGTTCTGGTCGAATTTTCCGCCGGCGTGGAGCTGGGTCATGATGACCTCGGCGGCCGACACGCCCTCGCCCTTGTGAATCGCGGTCGGGATGCCGCGGCCGTCGTCCCGCACCGTCACCGAGCCGTCCGGGTTCAGCGTGACCGACACCTCGCGGGCGTAGCCGGCCAGCGCCTCGTCGATGGCGTTGTCGACCACCTCGTACACCATGTGGTGCAGGCCGGAGCCATCGTCGGTGTCGCCGATATACATGCCCGGCCGCTTGCGCACGGCGTCGAGGCCCTTGAGGACCTTGATCGACTCGGCGCCGTAGTCGGAGCCGTCGGAGGGGATCTGCGAGGGGGTCGTGTCGTCCATGCCGAGGCGCTTTGGGTGTTGTCCGGAAACCGGGTCTGGCTCTGGAGCGGGGGGCCTGAAACGGGCCGTGAATGCGATTCTGGACGCAGCCCGGCGGCCGGATCGGGACCGCGTAATCCGTCACCCTCGTGTGACACGAAAGCGGGGGCGCGTACAGGACAATGTGACTGTCGATAAATGGTTATTGTAAAAGGAGAATTCAAGAGATTTCGCGGCGCCGCGCAGGCCCCTCCGGCAAGCCGTACGGCGGGATCGCGCGAGCGCGAATCGGTCGCTCCGGAAAAGCCTCCGAAACGGTGTCGAGAGACCACAAAAGCGACGCCCGCCGCGGCCGTCGGGGCCGGGCGGGCGTGATCGAAGCAGGCGATCGGGGGCGTCCCGAACGGCGATCAGGCGACCTTCAGGACCTCCTCGCCCTTCTGCCAGTTGCACGGGCACAGCTCGTCGGTCTGCAGCGCGTCGAGCACGCGCAGGACCTCCTGCGGATTGCGGCCGACCGAGAGGTCGTTGACCGAAACGAAGCGGATGATGCCCTCCGGGTCGACCACGAAGGTGGCGCGCAGGCAGACGCCTTCCTCGGCGTGCAGGATGCCGAGCGCGGCCGAGAGCTCGCGCTTGATGTCGGACAGCATCGGGAAGGGTAGGGCCTTCAGGTCTTTGTGGTTCTGCCGCCAGGCGAGGTGAACGAACTCGCTGTCGGTCGAGGCGCCCCAGATCACCGCGTCGCGGTCGGCGAACTCGCCCTCGAGCGCGCCGAAGGCGGCAATCTCGGTCGGGCACACGAAGGTGAAGTCCTTCGGCCAGAAGAACAGGATCTTCCACTTGCCCGGCTCGCTCTTGTCGGTGATCCGCGTGAAGGCGGAGCCGGGCTCGATGGACACCACGGCCTGGAGGTCGAAGGCCGGGAGCTTGTCACCTACGGTCAGCATGGTCGTCTCGAAGTCCTTGCGAGGGTGGTCGGGGGTTTCAGGCGAGCGCCGGCGCGGCGCTCGGGGCAGGGGAGAGAGCGGTCGCGGCGGCGGCGTCCATGACGGTCGTGGCGGCGTGGACGACGGCGGCGATGCGCAGCACCGCCTGGATGGCCGGCAGAGCGACGGCGTGCTTCTTGGCGCCCTCGACATGCGCCCGCACACAGACCTCGCAGCCCTTCACGGCCGAGGCGGCGAGGCCGAACAGCTCGAAATCGGCCTGGGCGATGCCGTGCTTCACCATTGCGTTCATGCGCAGGCCGGCCGGCAGCTTGGCGAGGTCGGCGTCCTCGGCCATGTGGACGGCGCGGTAGTAGACGTTGGTCATCGCCATCAGGGCGGCGGCCGTGCGGGCCGCCTCGGCCGTCCGGGCGTCGAGCGCCGCGGCCGCCTCGGCCTCGATCGCGGCGAGGAGGCGCGGCTGGCGGGCCGCGACGGC
>NZ_NHSK01000044.1 GCF_016653355.1 Rhodoplanes elegans
CCCCCTTGTTGTCGCGGCCCGCTCCTGCCACAAGCACCCGGCATTCGACGGGCACCCCCGCGGAGACGGCTTCATGGACGACACCTCGATCCTGGTGACCGGCGGCGCCGGCTTCCTCGGCTCGCATCTGTGCGACCGGCTGGTGGCGGCCGGGCACGAGGTCCTGTGCATCGACAACTTCTACACGGGCTCGCGCCGCAACGTGGCGCATCTGCTGGGCAAGTCCAATTTCGAGCTGTCGCGGCACGACGTGACGTTTCCGCTCTATGTCGAGGTCGACCGCATCTTCAACCTCGCCTGCCCGGCGAGCCCGGTGCACTACCAGTTCGATCCCGTCCAGACGACCAAGACGAGCGTGCACGGCGCCATCAACATGCTCGGCCTCGCCAAGCGGGTGAAGGCGCGCCTCCTGCAGGCGTCGACCTCCGAGGTCTACGGGGACCCCGAGATCCATCCGCAGCGCGAGGACTACTGGGGCCGGGTCAACCCGATCGGGACGCGCAGCTGCTACGACGAGGGCAAGCGCTGCGCCGAGACGCTGATGTTCGACTACCACCGCCAGCACGGGCTGGAGATCAAGGTGGTGCGCATCTTCAACACCTACGGCCCCCGCATGCATCCGAACGACGGCCGCGTGGTGTCGAACTTCATCGTCCAGGCGCTCAAGGGCGAGGAGATCACGATCTACGGCGATGGCCAGCAGACGCGCTCGTTCTGCTACGTCGACGACCTGATCGAGGGCATGCTGCGGATGATGGACACGCCGGCCGAATTCGTCGGCCCGGTCAACATCGGCAATCCGGGCGAATTCACCATGCTGGAGCTCGCCGAGCTGGTGCTGAAGCTGACCGGCAGCCGCTCGAAGCTCACTTTCAAGCCGCTGCCGGCCGACGACCCGAAGCAGCGCTGCCCGGACATCGGTCTCGCGCAACGGACGCTCGGCTGGGCGCCGACCGTGTCGCTGGAGGACGGCCTGAAGCCGACCATCGCGTATTTCAAGGGCGTTTTGGGCGTGTGAAACGGGCTTGTGTGAGCGGGCTTCTCACCTCTCCCCGCTGGCGGGGAGAGGTCGGAGTTCGCGCCGCAGGCGCGAAGTCCGGGTGAGGGGGCGCCGCCGCGAGTCTCTACGCCTGGGACCTCTGCATCAGCTCTCTGCATCGGGGAAAGGCCCTCTCACCCGCCGCGCTGCGCGCGTCGACCTCTCCCCGCACGCGGGGAGAGGTTAAGAGGAGCCCCGCGGCGCGGCCCGCGACCTGATCACTTCGAGCGCAGGCGCTGCAGGCTGCTGCGGCTGTTCGCGTCGGAGGGATCGTAGGAAACGGCGCGCTCGTAGTCGTCGATGGCGAGATCGATGCGGCCGCGCCGCTCGTTGGCGTAGCCGCGCCACACGATGGCGCTGAACGCCTTCTCGTCGAGCTCCAGGGCCCGGTCGAAGTCCGCCACGGCGGCCTCCCACTCCTCCGTCACCAGCGCCGCATAACCGCGGCCGAGGAACGCGAAGAAGCGGTCGTTGCGATCGCGCAGCGCCGCGCGGAGCGCCCGGTTGTAGTCGGCCTTGGCCTCGTCGTAGCGCTCCAGATTGATCTTCGCCTCGGCGCGGGCGAGCAACGAGCGGCCGTCCTGCCAGTCGAGCCTGATGGCGTCGTTGTAGCTCTCGATGGCGCGATCGTGCGCCCCCATCGCGGCATGCACGCGGCCGATCGCATACGGATAGACGGGCTTGCGCGGCTCGATGCGGGCCCCCGTCGCGAAGTCGGCGAGGGCGTCGGCGAAGCGGTGGCGGCGCAGATAGAAATAGCCGCGGTCGAGATACATGGCCGGGTCGTTGCGGGACAGCGCGACGAGCTCGCTGAAGTCCGCCTCGGCCCGCTCGAAGTCGGCGACCTTCTCGTACAGCGAGGCGCGGGTGCGCAGCACCATGCGGCGGTCGGCGCCGTCCGGCAGGGTCGCCTTGATGGCCGCCTCGTCGACCGCGAAGCCGCGGGAGAGCGAGTTCAGGGCCTCGCGCTGGGCGTTGGCGTTGAGCTGTCGCGTCAGCTTCTCGGAGAACGACTCGGAGCGCCCCGGCTGGGACCACAGCGCGAGGCCGAGCAGCCCGAGCAGCAGCGCGATGTCGAGACGGCGGATGCGGGGGACGGTGATCATTCCAGACAACTCCACACCCGAACAGGCTAGCGGAGGTCGGTTACGGAAGCCCTCGCCGACGACCGCAAAATCCCGTCGTTCTCGATGCAAATGCCGTCCGTCCCGGCAAGCCGCCGTTCACCCTCTGTCGGGTCGCGTCGTCTCCATTCGCGCCGCCGCCAAACGGCCGCCGTCAGGCGAGCGGCAGCCCCGAATAGTTCTCGGCCAGCGCCGTCGCGGCGGCGACCGAGCCGGCCACGTAGCCGATGTCGGCCTGCTGGCGGCGGCGATCGAAGGCGGTCTCGTCGGGAAAGCGGTGCAGGAGCTGGGTCATGAACCAGGAGAAGCGCTGCGCCTTCCACACCCGGTCGAGACACGTGCGCGAGTAGCCGGCGAGCGCGTCGTCGCGGTTCTGCCGATAATGCGCGGTGAGCGCGCGCGACAGATAGACGACGTCGGCGAAGGCGAGGTTCATGCCCTTGGCGCCGGTCGGCGGCTGGATGTGGGCGGAATCGCCGGCCAGGAACAGCCGGCCGTGCTGCATCGGCTCGACGACCACGCTGCGCATCGGCGTCACGCTCTTCTGGAGAACCTTTCCGCGCGCCAGCGCGCACGAGCCGCCGAGGCGGGCCTCCAGCTCGTCGAACACCTGGCTGTCCGACCAGCGCTCGGCGTCCTCGTCCGGCGCGCATTGCAGATAGAGCCGCGACAGCGTCGGCGAGCGCATCGAGAACAGCGCGAAGCCGCGCTCGTGATAGGCGTAGATCAGCTCGTCGGCGGGCGGCGGCGACTCCGACAGGATGCCGAGCCAGCCGAACGGGTAGCCGCGATCGTAGACGGTGAGCACGCCGTCCGGGATGGACGGCCGCGCGATGCCGTGGAAGCCGTCGCAGCCGGCGACGAAGTCGCAGGTGATGGTCCTCGCCTCGCCGCCGTGCTGGAAATGCACGACAGGACGGTCGCTCTCGATCCCCTCCAGACCGGTCGCCTCGGCCTCGAACAGGATCTCGCCGCCCTGCGAGAGCGACAGTGCGATCAGATCCTTCACCACCTCCTTCTGGTCGTAGATGGTGACGATTCGCCCGACGAGCTGCCGGAAGTCGATGTGATGCAGCCGGCCGTCGCTGCTCAGCTTGATGCCGTCGTGGACCATCCCCTCGCGCTGCAACCGCTCGCCCGCCCCGATCTCGATCAGGAGCTCGCGTGCCCAGTGCTCGAGCAGCCCCGCCCGGACCCGCTGCTCGACATAGGCCCGGCTGCGGGATTCGAGGACGACGGAGGAAATCCCCTCCCGCCTCAGCAGCAGCGACAGCATGAGCCCGGCCGGACCCGCGCCGATGATGGCGACCTCGGTGCGCATCGTCTCCTCCCGAATGATTATTGTTGGTCTGCAACCTCCTGTAGGAGGTCGGCCGGGCCCCGGAGAAGACCGTCGAGCGGGAAACGCTGGCACATTTCCCCCGCCGCCCGGACCCGGCCGCATCCACCCCGGGACGGCCGTCGGCGCGGTTTCGGCGCCGGGCCGGCGCGCGCCCCGGTGCCGACCGGGGCCGAAGAGGTCGCCCGCGGAATCGGTGCAAACCCCGACTGTGACGAAGAAACGACAGGAATTTTCGGCGTTTACTTAACTCATCGCGGCGC
This sequence comes from Rhodoplanes elegans, assembly GCF_016653355.1. GTDB lineage: Bacteria > Pseudomonadota > Alphaproteobacteria > Rhizobiales > Xanthobacteraceae > Rhodoplanes > Rhodoplanes elegans. Next base: position 3,766 of record NZ_NHSK01000044.1, read on the forward strand.
GGAGCATTGACATTGCAACCCGTCCCCCTATGTTGTCGGGCGTCGGTTCGCCGTATGTTCGACCGTCCATCCCGCACACCGTCGTCGATGTTTTGACCGGCACGGCTGGACCCTGCGGGCGTTCACCTTCGAGGATCCATGTCTTTCGCCAATCTCGGCCTGTCCGAAAAAGTGCTCGATGCGGTCGCGTCCGCGGGTTACACCGCGCCGACCCCGATCCAGGAACAGGCCATCCCGCACGTCCTCGCCCATCGTGACGTGCTCGGCATCGCCCAGACCGGCACCGGCAAGACCGCCGCCTTCGTTCTGCCGATGCTGACCAAGCTCGAGCAGGGCCGCGCCCGCGCCCGGATGCCGCGCACCCTGATCCTCGAACCGACGCGCGAGCTCGCCGCGCAGGTCGAGGAGAGCTTCATCAAGTACGGCAAGAACCACAAGCTCAACGTCGCCCTGCTGATCGGCGGCGTGTCGTTCGGCAATCAGGACACCAAGCTGACGCGCGGCGTCGACGTGCTGATCGCGACGCCCGGCCGCCTGCTCGACCACACCGAACGCGGCGGCCTGCTGCTCACCGGCGTCGAGCTCCTGGTGATCGACGAAGCCGACCGCATGCTCGACATGGGCTTCATCCCGGACATCGAGCGCATCTGCAAGCTCGTCCCCTTCACCCGCCAGACGCTGTTCTTCACCGCCACCATGCCGCCGGAGATCCGGCGCATCACCGAGCAGTTCCTGCACAATCCCATGAAGGTCGAGGTCACCCGTGCGGCCAGCACGGTGGACACGATCACGCAGGGCCTCGTGAAGGCCGGCCGCGAGCCGCACGACAAGCGCGAGGTGCTGCGCCGGCTGATCCGCCAGGCCGAGGGCCTGAAGAACGCGATCATCTTCTGCAATCGCAAGCGCGAGGTCGCGACCCTCTACCGCTCGCTGCTGCGCCACAAGTTCTCCGTCGTCGCCTTGCACGGCGACATGGACCAGAGCTCGCGCATGGCGGCGCTCGACCAGTTCCGCAAGAACGAGGTGACGCTGCTGGTCGCCTCCGACGTCGCCGCCCGCGGCCTCGACATCCCGGACGTCAGCCACGTCTTCAACTTCGACGTCCCGCACCATGCCGACGACTATGTCCACCGCATCGGCCGCACCGGCCGGGCCGGACGCTCGGGCACAGCGCTGACCCTGGTCACCGGGGCCGACAGCAAGGCCGTGGCGGCGATCGAGAAGCTGATCGGCCGCACCATCGAGTGGCACGGCAATCCGCCCGCCGACGACCTCGCCGAGGACGACGGGCCGCGCGAGCCGGTCCGCATGGGGTCTCGCATGCCCCGTCGTGGCCGCGGCCAGGCGCAGGACGGCGAGGGCCGCCCCGCCCGCGGCCGCTCGCGCGACGGCCAGCCGCGCGACCGTCAGGAGTCGCGCGAGGCGCCGGAGCTCGGCCAGGAGCGTGGGAACCAGCCCCGCGCCGCCCAGGACCGTGGCAACCAGGAGCGCGGCACCCAGGAGCGCGGCAACCGCGACAAGGCTCCGCGTCCGGCGGACGACTCGCGTCGGCCCGGCCGCGGCAAGCGGGACGCCACCGTCACCCCGCTGGAGACGGCCCGCCGCCGCGCATCACGCGACGAGGCGCCGGACGACATCGAGAATTGGCTGCCCGCCTTCCTGCTGCGCCCAGTGCGCGTGAAGGCCTGACCGCCCGCCGACGCCGCCCTCGGTGCGGGCCACCCCGCCCTCGGCGTCCGGCCCGCGTGGCGCGTCGCGCCACCCGACGGTTTCGCGCTCTGCTCTCTTTCAACGGTCCTTGCGCTGGGCGTTCATGCTCGAAATCCGGGCGAAATGTCGGCGTTCTAGTCTTCTAGGCCTATGTCTGGGACACCGCCCTACCCGTTCGGGTGATCGGGTTTATCACAGCCCGTTTACGTCAAATTTAGCCCGCCGCCTTAACGTCCGATCAGACGGTACGAGGCGCCACCGGGCGCCCGGCCGTACTCCCCACAGGGTTGGAGTACGCGGATGTCGGGCAGGGCGGACGATTTCGATCGCACCATCTCCTTCGCGAAAGTCGCCCTCGACCAGATCGAGGCGCTGCGCATCTCCGCGGCGCCGCGCCACTACGAGCTTTGGTACCACTACGCGACCGGCTACAACGCCCCCCTGAACGCCGCCATCAACGACCGCCTCGCGCAGACCGGCAAGCTGTCGACCGACGAGGTCGACCGGCTGCACGCGCAGTTCTTCGCGCCGTCGCGGCTCGGCGAGCAGATCGAGTCGATCGGCGGCAAGGTCGCCGGCAAGATCGATCAGATCATGGCCGTGATCGACGCCGCCATGGGTTCCACCAGCCGGGCGACCGAGACGCTGGCCGACGCCAGCGACCAGCTCGGCCACGCCGAGGACGCCACCGCCATCCATCAGGTGATCGGCGATCTGCTGCGCACCGTGAAGGAGATGGAGACCAGCAACCGCGAGCTCGAGCAGCGCCTCGGCGCCTCCAAGGGCGAGATCGCCAAGCTGCAGCAGAACCTCGAAGAGCTGCGCAGCGAGAGCCTGACCGATCCGCTGACCACGCTCGCCAATCGCAAGTGCTTCGACGACGCCCTCGTCCGTCTGGTCGAGCAGGCCGCGACGCAGGGTCAGGCGCTGTCGCTGATCCTCACCGACATCGACCACTTCAAGCGCTTCAACGACACCTACGGCCATCTCACCGGCGACCAGGTGCTGCGGCTCGTCGCGCTGTCGGTGAAGCAGAACGTCAAGGGCCAGGACGTCGCCGCCCGCTACGGTGGCGAGGAGTTCGCCGTCATCCTGCCGGAGACGCCACTGCGCGCCGCCACCACGGTCGCCGACTACATCCGTCGCGCCGTGATGGGCAAGGAGCTGATGAAGCGCTCGACCCGCGAAATGCTGGGCCGCGTCACCATCTCGTGCGGCGTCGCGACGCTGCGCCCGGCCGACACCATCCACAGCCTGATCGAGCGCACCGACGCCTGCCTCTACGCGGCCAAGCGGTCCGGCCGGAACATGGTGGTGTGCGAGACCGACCCCGAGGTCGTGCCGCTCGACACCAAGCGGATCGCCTCGTAGCGGCTAGTGTCGGCGCGATCACGCCTCGACCTCGGCCGGCTTGATCTGGACCGACTCGCCGCAGCCGCAGGCCGAGACCTGGTTCGGGTTGGTGAACACGAAGCCGGCGGAGAGCTTCTCGGTCTTGAAATCCATCTCGGTGCCGAGCAGGAACAGCACGGCTTTCGGATCGACCAGCACCCGCACGCCCTTGTCCTCGATCACCTCGTCGGTCGGCGCGACCGCCGATGCATATTCCATCGTGTAGGACATGCCGGCGCAGCCGCCGTTCTTGACGCCGATGCGCACGCCGGCGATCGGCGTCTCCGCCTTCGCCATGATCTGCTTGAGCCGCGACGCCGCCGCGTCGGTCAGCCGGATCACCTGCGGGCGCGGCCGCCGGGATGCCGGCGCCCTGCTCGCGGTCTGTGAGCTCACGACCTCTTGCGCCATCTCGTCTCTCCTTCGCGGCCGGGGGGCCACCGCCGAGGCGCCGCGACCGGCGCCTACCACATGTTGAGAACGACCCGCGCCTCGTCCGACATCCGGCTCGGGTCCCAGGGCGGGTCCCACACCACCGCGACATCGACCGGGCCGACGCCGGCCACCGTCAGCACGGCATTCTCCACCATGGTGGGAAGCTCCTGGGCCGAGGGGCAGTTGGGCGTCGTCAGGGTCATGTCGACCGCCACCGAGCGGTCGTCGTTGATCTCGATCCGGTAGATCAGGCCGAGCTCGTAGATGTCGGCCGGTATCTCCGGGTCGTAGACGGTCTTCAGCGCCGCGACGATGTCGTCGGTCATGCGCCGGATCTCCTCAGCCGGCAGCGCCGAGCCGGACGGCGCCGAGACCGTCGCGTTCGCGCCGGCAGCCGCCGGGGCAGCGGATTCGGCCGCCTTCGTCGTTTCGTTCATGCAAACATGTCCTGCGCCTTGATCAGGGCCTCGGTCAGACGGTCGACCTCTTCGACCGTGTTGTAAAGCCCGAAGCTGGCCCTGCAAGTGGCGGTGACGCCGAACCGCGCCAGGAGCGGCATCACGCAGTGGGTGCCGGCCCGCACTGCGATACCGGACCGGTCGATGATGGTGGCGATGTCGTGCGGATGGGCGCCTTTCATCTCGAACGAGACGATGGCCCCCTTCTCGCGCGCCGTGCCGATGATGCGGAGCGAGTTGATCTCGCGCAGCCGGTCGGTGGCATAGGCGAGCAGCTTTTCCTCGTGCGTCCGGATGCGGTCGCGGCCGATGGAATTGATGTAGTCGAGCGCCGCGCCGAAGCCGATCGCCTGGACGATCGCCGGGGTGCCGGCCTCGAAGCGGTGCGGCGGGTCGCCGTAGGTGACCCGGTCCTCGAACACCTCGCGGATCATCTCGCCGCCGCCGAGGAAGGGCGGCATCTTGTCGAGAATGTCGTAGCGGGCGTAGAGGGCGCCGATGCCGCTCGGGCCATAGAGCTTGTGGCCCGTGATCACATAGAAGTCGCAGCCGATGTCCTGGACGTCGACGTCGAGATGCACCGAGCCCTGCGCGCCGTCGACCAGCACCGGAATGCCGCGGGCGTGCGCGATGCGCACCACCTCCTTGACCGGCACCATGGTGCCGAGCCCGTTCGACATCTGGGTGATGGCGACGATCTTGGTACGGTCGGTCAGCAGCTTCTCGAACTCGTCGAGGAGAAAATTGCCCTCGTCGTCGACCGGCGCCCACTTGATCACGGCGCCCTGGCGCTCGCGCAGGAAATGCCACGGCACGATGTTGGAGTGGTGCTCCATGATCGAGAGGACGATCTCGTCGCCCTCCCCGATGCGCTCGCGCCCGAAGGTCTGTGCGACCAGGTTGATCGCCTCGGTGGCGTTGCGGGTGAAGACGATCTCCTCGGCGCGCGCCGCACCGATGAACGCCCGCACCTTCTCGCGCGCACCCTCGTAGCCTTCGGTGGCGGCATTCGCCAGGTAGTGCAGGCCACGGTGCACGTTGGCGTATTCGTGCGTGTAGGCGTGCGTCAGCCGATCGAGCACCGCGGTCGGCTTCTGGGCCGAGGCGGCGTTGTCGAGATAGACGAGCGGCTTGCCGTAGACCTTCAGCGACAGCGCCGGAAAGTCCTCGCGGATGCGGGCGACGTCGTAGGAGCCGTTCTGTACCGCAGGATGGGTCATGTGATGCGCACGCGCGGCCCCGACGGACCGCGTCTCGTGCTACTCCCGTGCCTCGAGCCACCGCGACGTCGCGGCCGTCAGGGCATCGCGGATGCCCTCGTTGGTCACCGTGTCGATCGCCTCGCCGACGAAGGACTGGATCAGCAGCGTCTCGGCCTCCTTCTTCGGGATGCCGCGCGCCATCAGGTAGAATAGCAGATCCTCGTCGAGCGAGCCGGCCGTCGCGCCATGGCCGCAGACGACGTCGTCGGCGAAGATCTCGAGCTCCGGCTTGTGGTCGGCTTCGGCCGTCTCCGACAGGAGGAGCGCGTGCGAGGCCATCTTGCCGTCGGTCTTCTGCGCGTCGGGGCGCACCACGATCTTGCCCTGGAAGACGCTGCGGCTCTCGCCGTCGAGCACGCCCTTGAAGATCTCGCGGCTGACGCAGCCGCCGATCGCATGGTCGACGACGAGCGTCGCGTCGGCGTGCTGGCGGCCCTTCAGCATGGTTGCGCCGTTGAGCGACAGCGCGATTCCGGAGCCGTCGCAGCGCACGAAGAACTGGTTGCGCACCGCGGCGCCGCCGAGCGCGACGACGAGATCGTTGTAACGAACATGCGGGCCGAGCGCCGCCGTCAGCGTCGCGACGTGCAGGGCGGACGCGCCGTCGAGCCCGATCTTGACGTGATCGATCTCGGCGCCGTCGCCGGCGACGAGGTCGAGAGCGGTGTTGATCTGATAGTCGAGGCCGTCCGGCCCCTCGTGGCTCTCCACCAGCGTGACGGCCGCGCCGGCCCCGACGCTCACCAGCGAGCGGGTGTACACGGCCGCCGGCACCGGGCCGGTGAAGCAGAAGACGAGATGGATCGGCCGCGCGATCCTCGCGCCGGGCGCGACCCGGATCACGGCGCCGTCGCCCATGAACGCGGTGTTGAGCGCGAAGGCGACGTCCTTCTCGGCCGGGCTCTGGGCGCCGAGCTGCCCCGTCACCTCGGAGTCGCCCCGCGTCAGAGCATCGGCGAGCGAGCCGATCGACAGGCCGGGCTCCAGCCCGTCGAGATCCGAGAGGTCCTTCACCAGGACGCCGTCGGCGATCACGACGCGGCGCAGGTCGACACCGGCCAGGAGGGCGCCGGGGGCGCGCGCCCGCACCTTGCCGATCTCGCCCGGCGGCTGCGCCAGCGGCTTCGCCTCGCGCATCAGGGCGCGCAGATCCGTGTACTTCCAGGTCTCGACGCGCCGGGTCGGCAGGCCGGCAGCGGCGAAGGTCTCGAACGCGGCCGCGCGGCGCGCGCTCACCGGCGCCGCGCCGGGCAGCCGGTCCTTCACGCCGTCGAAGGCGGTCGCGATCGCCTGCTCGGCGTCGGTCCTCGCGGAATCGGTGTTGGCGGTCGTCGGTCGGGTCATGATCAGGTCATCCGGAATTCGTCGCGGGCTCGGAGGGCGCGATCTGCGATCAGGCCGCCGCCTCCTGCTCGTAGTCGGCGTAGCCCTTGGCCTCAAGCTCGTGCGCCAGCTCTTTGCCGCCGGTGCGAACGATACGACCACGCGAAAACACGTGGACGATGTCCGGGACGATGTGGTTGAGCAGCCGCTGATAGTGCGTGATCACGATCATGCCGCGCTCGGGCGAGCGCAGCCGGTTCACGCCCTCGGCCGCGATCTTCAGCGCGTCGATGTCCAGCCCCGAGTCGGTCTCGTCGAGGATCGCGAGCTTGGGCTGGAGCAGCGCCATCTGCAGCACCTCGGCGCGCTTCTTCTCGCCGCCCGAGAAGCCGACATTGACGGGGCGCTTGAGCATCTCGGGATCGATCGAGAGGTTCTTGGCCTCCTCGCGCACCCGCTTCATGAACTCCGGCGTCGAGAGCTCCGGCTCGCCGCGCTTCTTGCGCTGCGCGTTCATCGCGGTCCGCAGGAACGTCATGGTGGCGACGCCCGGGATCTCCATCGGATACTGGAAGGCGAGGAACAGGCCCGCCGCGGCGCGCTCGTCCGGCGCCATGTCCAGCAGCTCTACGCCGTCGAGCAGCGCCTCGCCGCCGGTCACCTCGTAGCCGTCCTTGCCGGACAGCACATGCGCCAGCGTCGACTTGCCCGAGCCGTTCGGGCCCATGATGGCATGCACCTCGCCCGGGTTCACGGTGAGGTTCACGCCCCGGAGGATCTGACGGTCCTCGACGGAGGCCTCGAGGTTCTTGATTTCCAGAAGCGACATTTCGATTTCACCTCGTGTTGTCCCGCCCTGCATCGCAGCGGCCGGGCGTCACGCGTCAAATGGGATGAGGGTCCGCGCGGCGTGTCTGCACATCGCCGCCGCGGACGTGTCGATCAGCCGACCGAGCCTTCGAGGCTGATGGAGATCAGCTTCTGCGCCTCGACGGCGAACTCCATCGGCAGGTGCTGGAGCACGTCGCGCACGAAGCCGTTGACGACCAGCGCCACCGCTTCTTCCGGCGAGAGACCGCGCTGCATGCAGTAGAACAGCATGTCCTCGGAGATCTTCGAGGTGGTCGCCTCGTGCTCGAACACGGCGGAGGCGTTCTTCGCCTCGATGTACGGCACCGTGTGGGCGCCGCAGTGCGAGCCGATCAGCAGCGAGTCGCAGTTGGTGAAGTTGCGCGCGCCGGTCGCCTTGCGGTGCGCCGAGACGAGGCCCCGATAGGTGTTGTCGGAGCGCCCCGCCGCGATGCCCTTGGAGATGATCCGGCTCGTCGTGTTCTTGCCGAGATGGATCATCTTGGTGCCGGAATCGACCTGCTGGCGGCCGTTCGAGATCGCGATCGAGTAGAATTCGCCGCGCGAGCCCTCGCCGCGCAGGATGCAGCTCGGGTACTTCCAGGTGATGGCCGAGCCGGTCTCCACCTGGGTCCACGAGATCTTCGAGCGCGCCCCGCGGCAGTCGCCCCGCTTGGTGACGAAGTTGTAGATGCCGCCCTTGCCTTCCGAGTCGCCCGGGTACCAGTTCTGGACCGTCGAGTACTTGATCTCGGCGTCGTCGAGCGCGATCAGCTCGACCACGGCGGCGTGGAGCTGGTTTTCGTCGCGGCGCGGCGCCGTGCAGCCTTCCAGGTAGCTCACATAGGAGCCCTTGTCGGCGATGATCAGCGTGCGCTCGAACTGGCCCGTGTTCTTCTCGTTGATGCGGAAATAGGTCGACAGCTCCATCGGGCAGCGCACGCCCGGCGGGATGTAGACGAAGGAGCCGTCCGAGAACACGGCCGAGTTCAGGGTGGCGAAGAAGTTGTCGGTCACCGGCACGACCGAGCCGAGATACTTCTGCACCAGCTCGGGATGCTCGTGCACGGCCTCCGAGATCGGCATGAAGATCACGCCGGCCTTCTTCAGCTCCTCCTTGAAGGTGGTCGCCACCGAGACCGAATCGAACACCGCGTCGACCGCGACCCGGGTGCCGCCGGCCGGGCCTTCGGTCCCGTCCTCGCGCACCACGCCGGCGAGGATCTCCTGCTCGCGCAGCGGGATGCCCAGCTTCTCGTAGGTCCGCAGGATCTCCGGATCGACGTCGTCGAGCGACTTCGGCGCCACGAAGGCCTTCGGGGCGGCGTAGTAGTAGAGGTCGGCGTAGTCGATCTTCGGATAATCGACGCGCGCCCAGGTCGGCTCGTCCATGGTGAGCCAGCGCCGATAGGCGTCCAGCCGCCACTCCAGCAGCCAGGCGGGCTCGTTCTTCTTGGCGGAGATGAAGCGGACGATGTCCTCGGACAGTCCCTTCGGCGCCTTCTCGGTCTCGATCTGCGTCTCGAAACCGTACTTGTACTGGTCGACGTCGATGCTCTTGACCTGCTCGACGGTCTCCTGCACGGCCGGCATCTCATTCCCTCCACTGCGGTTTCAAGGACCGCGGGTTGGATGTTGCCCTATGGTGTTCGTCCTGCGGAAGATCACCTGCGATGATGAACGGGGCGGTTGCGGCCGGTCGGGTCCCGACCGGCTCACATGTGAACGGGTCACGCGGCAATACCGCATCCTCCCTTAGATAGTCTACGTACGAGCTGCTTCCAAGCGTCGACGAAGGTCGAAACGTCGCGTTCACTGGTTGTCGGGCCGAGGCTCACCCGCACGGCGCCGGCGGCCAGATCGGCCGGCACGCCCATCGCGGCGAGCACCTGCGAGGCGCCGACCTTGCCGGACGAGCAGGCCGCACCAGACGATACGGCGACGCCGGCGAGGTCGAGAGCGATCACGGCCGTTTCGGCCTTCAGGCCGGGATGCGTCAGGAGGCTGGTGTTGGGCAGGCGCGGCGCGCCTTGCGCGATCACCACGGTCCCGGGGGCGGCCGCCGCCGCTCCGGCTTCCAGGGCGTCGCGCAGCGCCGCCATGGCGGCGCCGGCGGTGGCGAGATCGCGCACCGCTGCGGCCGCCGCCGCGCCGAAGCCGGCGATCGCCGCGACGTTCTCGGTGCCGGCGCGGGCGCCGCGCTCCTGCCCGCCGCCCGTCAGCACCGGCGCGGTGACGTGGATGTCGCCGGACCGCAGCACCAGGGCTCCGACACCCTTCGGACCGCCGATCTTGTGGCCGGACAGCGTCATCAGGTCGGCCCCGAGCGCCGCGATGTCACAGGGAAGCTTTCCGGCGCTCTGGACGGCATCGACATGCAGGATCCCTCCGGCCGCGTGGACCAGCTCCGCCGCGGCGGCGATCGGCTGCACCACCCCGGTCTCGTTGTTCGCATGCATGAGCGATACCAACGGCCGAAGCCCAATCTTTTCAACGGCAAGCGTCGCCAGCCGGGCTTCCAAGGCGGCCAGATCGACAATTCCGTCGGACGTCACCGGCAGGATGTCGACAGCGTTCGTCGGAAACCGGCCACCGGCCCGCACCGACGGATGTTCGATCGCCGACACCAGGAGCCGGTCGCGCGGCGCCGCGTCCGGTCCGACCGCGAGCCCCGGCGTCAGGGCCAGGGTGTTGGCCTCGGTGCCGCCCGAGGTGAAGACGACGTTCCGCGGCGCCGCGCCGACCAGCCGGGCGACGACGGCGCGGGCGTCCTCGACCAGTGCACGGGCCGCCCGTCCCTCGGCATGTACGGAGGACGGGTTGCCGGCGTCGAGCGCCGCCAGCATCGCGGCACGCGCCTCCGGGCGCAGCGGCGCGGTGGCGTTCCAATCGAGATAGGCGCGCTCGCTCATGGTCTTGGGGCGGAGTTCCGGGTCCGAGAGAGGTACGAGGCCGCGGTCCGGGCGGATCAGCCGCCGGCCCCATCGCGGACGGCATTCCGGGCGACGGGCCGGCCCGGCTGCGCCGGCTGCACGAAAACCTTGCTTTTCGCCCCGGTGCTCATGCTAGACCATGGCGCCGCGCCACCGACCGGCGTCACCGCCGTCCAACGGCCAGGAACCATTCCGGAAATTCGAGGCGTCGTAGTCAGATAGGCGGGCCACGCCGGCGACGTCAAGGGCGCCGCGGCGGGGTCGGGGCGGCGGTGCCGCAGCACTGCCCGGCAGGACGAGGTTCGAGAGCATGCCTGAGGTCATCTTCAACGGGTCCGCCGGCCGGATCGAGGGGCGCTATCACCCGTCGCGGGTGAAGAACGCGCCGATCGCCATCGTGCTGCATCCGCATCCGCAGTTCGGCGGCACGATGAACCACCAGATCGTCTACCAGCTCTATTACGCCTTCGCGCACCGCAACTTTTCGGTGCTGCGCTTCAACTTCCGCGGGGTCGGCCGCAGCCAGGGCTCGTTCGATCACGGCCAGGGCGAGCTGTCCGACGCCGCCTCGGCGCTCGACTGGGCCCAGGCCATCAATCCGGAGGCGCGCGGCTGCTGGATCGCCGGCTTCTCGTTCGGCGCCTGGATCGGCATGCAGCTGCTGATGCGGCGGCCCGAGATCGAGGGCTTCATCTCGATCGCCCCGCCGGCCAATCTCTACGACTTCTCGTTCCTGGCCCCCTGCCCGTCGTCCGGCCTGATCGTCCATGGCGAGCGCGACGCCGTCGTGCCCTACAAGGACGTCCAGACGCTGGTCGAGAAGCTCAAGACCCAGAAGGGCATCGTCATCGAGCAGAAGGTGATCCCGTCGGCGAACCACTTCTTCGACCAGAAGATCGAGCCGCTGATGCAGGCCATCACCTCGTATCTCGACAAGCGCCTCGCCACCGCGACCACCCGCCCCGAGCCGCGCGGCCGCCGCACCGGCTGATCCCGACCCGGCCCTCGGCCGGCGAGCGCCCCGTCACGCCGCCGGTCAGGCGGCCCGGACGGTCGCCAGGAACTTCTCGACCTCGAGCTCCAGCCGGTTGCTCTCGCCGGCGAGCGCCCGCGCCGAAGCGAGAACCTCGGCCGAAGCCGCTCCGGTCTCGCCGGCGCCGCGACTCACCGCTCCGATGGTCGTCGCCACCGTGCCGGCGCCGGTCGACGCCTCCTGCACCTCGCGGCCGATCTCCGACGTCACGGCGCCCTGCGCCTCGACGGTCGCGGCGATGGTCGACGCGATCGTGGCGATGCGGCCGATGGTCGAGCCGATCTCCTTGATGGCGGCGACCGAGTCCTCGGTGGCCGCCTGCATGCCGGCGATCTGGCCGGAGATCTCGCCGGTCGCCTTGGCGGTCTGCCCGGCCAGCGCCTTCACCTCCTGGGCGACGACCGCGAAGCCCTTGCCGGCCTCGCCGGCCCGGGCCGCCTCGATCGTGGCGTTGAGGGCCAGCAGGTTGGTCTGCTCGGCGATCGCCGTGATCAGCTTGACGACGTCGCCGATGCGGGCGGCGGCCTGGGACAGCTCGCCGATCCGCCGGTCGGTCTGCTCGGCCTGGCGGACCGCCTCGGCGGCGATGCGGGTCGAGTCCTTCACCTGGCGGCTGATCTCGTCGACCGACCGGGTCATCTCGCCGGTCGCCGTGGCGACGTTGCGGATGCTGGTCGACGCCTGCTCCGAGGTCGACGCCGCGGTGGCGGACAGGTCGCGGGTCGTCTCGGCCGTCCGGGTCAGGGTGCCGGCCGACGCCTCGAGCTGGGTGGCCGCCGACGACACCGTCTCGACGATCTCGCCGACCGCCGCCTCGAAGGATTCGGCGAGCCGGTGCATCTCCCGGCGGCGAGTTTCGGCCGCGCGGCCTTCCGCTTCGGCCTGCGCCTCGGCGTCGCGCCGCGCCGTCTCGGCTGCCTTCACCTTGAACGCCTCGACGGCACGGGCGATCTCGCCGATCTCGTCGCCGCGGTCGACGCCGGGCAGCGCGACGTCGAGGTCGCCATTCGCCAGCGCCCGCATCCCGCCGGTGAGCTGCGACAGCGGCCGGCCGATCCGCCGCCAGGCGATCAGAATGCCGACGAGGCCGACCATGACGGCGAGTGCCAGCACGCCGGCGTTAATCAGGAGCCCGCTCCGGGCGGCCGCCGCGCCCGCCTCGGCATGCGCGATGATCGCCTCGAGCGCCCGGGTCGAGATGGCGACCAGCGCATCGAGCGACACATTGGCGATGCGGACATACTCGTCGTTGCCGATCGGCGACTCGCGCCCCTCGCTCAACGCCTTCTCGATCTCGGCGCGCGCCTTCGGATAGGTCTCGAAGCGCTTCGTCTGGGCGTCCGCGACCGCAGCCACCACGGCCGCCGGCACGCCGGGCCGGACCGCCAGGCCCTTCACGACCTGCCAGGCCGCATCGGTCTGGCCGCCGAGCGCCTGGCGCTGGTCGCGCAGCTCCGGCGGCAGGGCACGCTTCTGCAGGATCTGCTGGACCGCGGTGCGCTCGCGGCCGCCGGCCGCCCGCGCCAGCCAGGCCGCGTCCTTGATGCCGACGAGCTCGGCGACCACCGGATCGACCATGCGGATCTTGTCGCCGAGCGCGGCCGAGACCCGCTCGTACTCGTTGCCGATGGTCTGCGCCGTCTGGAACCACTCCTTGGCGAGACCCGCCGGACGCTCCTTCAGCGGCAGCTTGACGGCGGCGTCGGCCTTGGCACGCACCGCGGCGACATCGGCCAGCATGCGGCGCAGCGTTCCCGGGACATCGCCGTCGGCGCAGCGCAGCCGGCTACAGGCCGCCAGCACGGTCTCGATCGCCGGCGCGGCTTTGCTCCGGAACGTCGCGAACTGTTCGCCGAGGCGGGCATCGGCCGGCGCCTCGGCCTGCAGGGCGACGAACATCATGCCGCGCTCCACCACGGTGTTCTGGATGACGTCGAACAGCGCCCGGTTGGCGACGGCGGCCTCCTCCATTTCCGCCGTGAGCGCGGCCTGCGTCCACGACTCGCGCAGCGCCAGACCGGCCTGAACGCCCATGATGACGGCGCTGACGCCGAACAGCGCATAGAGCGTGGTGGTGATCTTGAGGCCGCGAGCGGAGCGGGTCGACAAGGAGGTCATCGGGGACATGTCCCGGGGCTGCGCGGCCGGCCGCGGTCGAGCGCCGGGCCCCACCGGAAGAATTTCCGCGGCATGCGGCAGTAGAACCAAAGTTATTTAAGAAATTCTGACGAGATCGTGCCGCGCCGGATCGCAGACCGCAGCCCGATGCTTCCTCTATCGAAACGAAAAGCCGGACCATAACTTTCGGTTGCGCGGATCACGCCGCGGCGGATCGCGGCGCGGCGAAGCGAGAGGCGCCGTCGCGCCTCGTCGGCCCGCCGTGGCCGCACGACGACGCTTTGCCCGACGCCGGCCCCGCGACCGCTCCCGATTGCATCGGCGCCCCGACCGGGCTTCGGCGGACGGCGGGGTCTGCGGGCGCGCCGTTTGAAATCGGCGATGGACCTGATACATCACCGGCCCGAGGCCGGGTGCGTCGAGCGCGCCCGCGCGCGGTTCGCCACGACGCTTCCGGCGATGCCTGTTCGGCGGCGCGACGCGACCGCGACGCCTGTCTCCCCGCAGCGAGGACGAGGGTCATGAGCACGTACGAGTCCGATTTTCTCCGCACCCTGGAGAGCCGCGGCTTCATCCACCAGGTGTCGGATGCGGCCGGGCTCGACGCGCTGGCGAAGAAGAACGCGCTCGTCGCCTATGTCGGCTACGACTGCACGGCGGCGTCGCTGCATGTCGGCCACCTGATCACGATCATGATGCTGCACTGGCTGCAGCAGACCGGCAACAAGCCGATCGCGCTGATGGGCGGCGGCACGACCCGGGTCGGCGATCCCTCGGGCCGCGACGAGACCCGCAAGATGCTCACCTACGAGCAGATCGACGACAACAAGAACAGCATCAAGCGGGTGTTCTCGAACTTCCTGACCTTCGGCGACGGCAAGACCGACGCCGTCATGGCCGACAACGCCGAGTGGCTGACGACGCTCAACTACATCGAGATGCTGCGCGAGGTCGGTCGCCACTTCTCGATCAACCGCATGCTGACCATGGACTCGGTGAAGCTCCGGCTCGAGCGCGAGCAGGAGCTCTCCTTCATCGAGTTCAACTACATGATCCTGCAGTCCTACGACTTCGTCGAGCTGGCCCGGCGCTACGGCTGCAACCTGCAGATGGGCGGCTCCGACCAGTGGGGCAACATCGTCAACGGCATCGATCTCGGGCGCCGCATGGGGACGCATCAGCTCCACGCGCTGACCTGCCCGCTGCTCACCACCGCATCGGGCGCCAAGATGGGCAAGACCGCGGCCGGCGCCGTGTGGCTCGACGCGGCGATGCTGAGCCCGTGGGACTACTGGCAGTTCTGGCGCAACACCGAGGACGGCGACGTCGTCTCGTTCCTCAAGCTGTTCACGCTGCTGCCGCTCGCCGAGATCGAGCGCCTCGCCGCGCTCGGCGGCGCCGAGATCAACGAGGCGAAGAAGATCCTCGCCACCGAGGCGACCGCCCTGGTGCACGGCCGCGCCGCGGCCGACCAGGCTGCCGAGACGGCCCGCAAGACTTTTGAAGAAGGCGCCCTCGCCGCGACCCTGCCGACCGTCGCCGTCTCGCGCGACGAGCTCGACAAGGGGCTGGGCGTTCTCGTCGCCTTCGCCGAGAAGACCGGCCTCGTCGCCTCCAACGGTGAGGCCCGCCGGCAGGTCAAGGCCGGCGGCCTTAAAGTCAACGACGTGACCGTGACGGACGAGAAGATGCAGCTCGGGCCGCAGCACCTCGGCGGCGACGGCGTGATCAAGCTGTCGCTCGGCAAGAAGAAGCACGTGCTGCTGAAGGCGGAGTGAGGCGGAGGGCGGCGCGGTCGCCGGCTGCGCGGCCACTCGGCACAGTTGCTCCTCATGGTGAGGAGCGGCCGCAGGCCGCGTCTCGAAGGACGTGGCCCGCCGAGGCCGGCCGAGGCCGGTGAGCCGGACCCTCGACACCCCCTCACCCGGATCTCGCGCTATCGCGCGAGATCCGCCCTCTCCCCGCCGGGGAGAGGTGAAGAGACCGACCCGCCCCCTACTGCAGCGCGATGGCGACGAAGCGCAGGTCGCCGTCGGCGCTGGCGACCAGGAGGAGAGCCGACTTGCGGCCGTCCTTCTTGAGCGCGTCGATGCGCTTCTGCACGTCGGCGGCGTTCGCCACCGGCTCCTGCGAGACCTCGACGATCACGTCGCCGGCGACGAGGCGCTTCTCGGCCGCGGCCGACTTCGAGTCGACCCCGGTGATCACCACGCCCTTCACGGTGTCCTTGATCTTGTAGCGCTTGCGCAGCTCGTCGGAGAGATTGGCGAGGTCGATGCCGAGCGTCGACTTGACGACCGACTTGTCCTCCGGAGCGCCGCCGTTGCGCTTGGGCGTGAGCGCCGCCTGCTTCTCGCCGTCCTCCAGACGGCCGAGCTTCACGGTCTTCATCTCCTCCTTGGCCTTGCGGAGGATCACCACCTCGACGTCCTTGCCGACCGGGGTCTCGGCGACGATGCGCGGCAGGTCGCGCATGTCCTTGATGTCCTTGCCGTCGAAGCGGACGATCACGTCGCCGGTCTCGATGCCGGCCGGCTTCGCCGGGCCCTTCTCGTCGACGCCGGAGACGAGCGCGCCGCGCGCCGGCTTGATACCGATGCTCTCGGCGATCTCGTCGGTGACCTGCTGGATGCGCACGCCGAGCCAGCCGCGCCGCGTCTCGCCGAACTGGCGGAGCTGGTCGATGATCGGCATCGCGGTCTTGGACGGCACCGCGAAGCCGATGCCGATCGAGCCGCCCGACGGCGAGATGATTGCCGTGTTGATGCCCACCACCTCGCCGTCGAGATTGAACAGCGGGCCGCCCGAGTTGCCGCGATTGATCGCCGCGTCGGTCTGGATGTAGTTGTCGTAGCGGCCCGAGTTGATGTCGCGGTTGCGCGCCGAGACGATGCCGGCCGTCACGGTGCCGCCGAGCTGGAACGGATTGCCGATCGCCACCACCCACTCGCCGATGCGCAGCTTCTCGGAATCGCCGAACGACACCGCCTTGAGCGGCTTGTCCGTCGTCACCTTCAGCACCGCGAGATCGACCTCCTTGTCGCGGCCGAGGATCTCGGCCTTGAGGCGGGTGCCGTCGTTGAAGATCACCGTCACCTCGTCGGCGTCGGCGATCACGTGATTGTTGGTGACGATGATACCGGCGGGATCGATCACGAAGCCGGAGCCGAGCGAGTTGGCGCGGCGCGGCGTGCGCTCACGCGGGCCGTTCTCGCCCTGCTGGCCGCCGCGGCGGTTCTTGAAGAACTCCTCGAAGAACTCCTCGAAGGGCGAGCCCGGCGGCAGGTTCGGCACCGCATTGCCCTGCGCCTGCACGGTCTGCGAGGTCGAGATGTTGACGACCGCATCCATTACCTTTTCGGTGACGTCGGCGATGGCGTCGGGTCCGCGCGCGAAGGCGCGGCTGTCGAGCGCGGCGGGCACGCCCGCGAGCAGGACGGCGGCGGCGAGCGCGGCCGCGACGAGCGGGCGCCGGGTCGGGCGGAAGCGTTCGAACGAAAGGCCGGCCATCACCTGGCGATCTCCTCGGGACATCGGAACTCGGGAACGCGGAACTGGAAAACGAACGGAACGCGGGACCGCGACACACGCGGACACCGTCGGCGCAGGCGAGCACTGCGATACCGCTCGCGACACGCCCGCATCCGCTGCGACGGACACCGCGAGCGGCCCGCGGGATTACGGACGAATTCGGGCGGAATGGCGACCCGCGGCCGCGCGTCTTCCGTCAGGATAGCTGGCGGATCATCCAGATCAAGGCGACGCCGAGCGCCGCGCTGACCACGCCGACGATCCGCAACGTGTGCTCGGGCGTCTCCAGGAGCGCCAGCGCGGCACGCCGCGCCGGTCCCGGAAAGGCGGCGAACAGCAGTCCTTCGATCACGAAGACGAGGCCGAGAGCGACCAGGAACGCGGACATCGATGGCCTCGAAGGCGGACGCGGACCAGGGTCCGCACCGAAGTCCGGGCCCGGCGCCGTCGCGACGCCGGGCCCGGTCGGATCACTGCGCGGCGGCCGCCGCGGGCGGCGCCGTCCGGGCGGGGGCTGCCGCCTGGGCGGCCGGCCGACCACCCGACGGGTTGGTGAAGTAGCGGAAGAACTCGGAATCCGGCCGCAGCAGGAACCGCGTCTCGCCCGGCTTCAGGCCGGCCTCGTAGGCCTGCATGGAGCGGTAGAAGGTGAAGAAGTCCGGATCCTGCCCGAACGCGTCGGCGAAGATGCGGTTGCGGGTGGCGTCGCCCTCGCCGCGCGTCTGCTCGGCCTTGGACGTCGCGTCGGCGACCAGCACGGTCACGTCGCGGTCGGCGCGCGCCCGGATCTCCTGGGCCCGCTGGCTGCCCTGGGCGCGGAACTCGGCCGCCTCGCGCTGACGCTCGGTCTGCATCCGCTGATAGACGGCCTGGCTGTTCTGCTCCGGCAGGTCGGCGCGGCGGATGCGGACGTCCACCACGTTGATGCCGAAGGCGTGCGCCTCGCGGTCGAGCTGCTCGCGCACCCGCGCCATCATCTGGGTCCGCTCGTCGCGGACCACGTTGGTCAGCGTCGATTCGCCGAGCACGCGGCGCAGCGCCGAGTTGAGCAGCGTGGCGAGCCGCGAGTTGGCCCCCTCGACCGAGCCGACCGTCTGATAGAAGCGCAGCGGATCGACGATCTTGTAGCGGGCGAAGGCGTCGACCACGAGCCGCTTGGAGTCGGAGGCGATCACCTCCTGGGCCGGGTTCTCGAGGTCGAGGATGCGCTTGTCGACGTAGATCACGTTGTCGATCAGCGGAATCTTGAAGTGCAGCCCGGGCTCGGTGACGATCCGGCGCGGGTCGCCGAGGCGGACCACCAGGGCCTGCTGGGTCTGATAGACGGTGAACACCGACGCCCAGCCGAGCACCAGGATCAGCAGGATGACGACGGCGGCGATGCCGCCCGCGATGCCGGTCTTCATCGGGCGGCTCCCGTCTGGGTGCGCGGCTGCGGCTGCGCCTGCCGCCGGCCGAGCTCGTCGAGATTGAGATAGGGCAGCACGCCGCCGGCCGTGCCGGTGGCGCTGGTCGACGGATCGATGATGATCTTGTCGGTGCCGCCGAACAGCCGCTCCATCGTCTCGAGGTAGAGGCGCTCGCGGGTGATCTCGGGCGCCTTCTTGTACTCCTCGTAGATCTTGCTGAAGCGGCCGGCCTGGCCGCGCGCCTCGGCGACGGTCTGCTCGCGATAGGCCTCGGCGGCCTGGGTGATCTGGGCGGCGCGGCCGCGCGCCTCCGGCACCACGCGGTTGGCGTAGGTCTGCGCCTCGTTCTGGGCGCGCTCCAGGTCGGCGCGGGCCGCCTGGACGTCACGGAACGAGTCGATGACCTGGTTCGGCGGGTCGACCTTCTGGAGCTGCACCTGGGTGATCTGGATGCCGGCGCCGTACTGGTCGAGGGTGCGCTGCATCAGATCCTGCACCGCCGTCTCGATGGTCTGGCGGGCGCCGGTGAGGATCGGCTGCACCTCGGAGCGGCCGATCACGTCGCGCATGGCGCTCTCGGCGACCGCCTTCACGGTGCCTTCCGGGTTCTGGATGTTGAACAGGTACTGGCTGGCGCCGCCGGCCGGCTTGATCACCCAGAACACCGAGAAGTCGACGTCGACGATGTTCTCGTCGCCGGTCAGCATCAGGCTCTCCTCGGGGACGTCGCGCATGGTGGTTCCGCGGCGGATGTCCTCGATGACCCGCATGCCGATGTCGATGCGGTTGACGCGCGTCACCTTCGGGGTGAGCACCGACTCGATCGGATACGGCAGGTGGTAGTTCAGGCCGGGCGTCGCGTCACGGCTGTACTTGCCGAAGCGCAGCACCACGCCGAGCTCGTCGGGCTCGACCCGGTAGAAGCCGGAGGCGCCCCACAGCAGCACGGCGACGCCGACCAGGATGGCAATTCCCTTGCCGCCCAGGCTGCCGCCCGGCAACACCCTGCGGAGCCGATCCTGGCTGCGGCGCAGGAGCTCCTCGAGATCGGGAGGTGTCGGACCCGACGATTGCGGCCCCGTCCCCCACGGTCCCTTGGGGCCCGATCCCCACGGTCCGCCGCCCTGATTGCTCCACGGCATCTATGCTGCCTTTCCTCTACGTCCGGCCTCGACATGCGGCCTCGACATCCGGCGCGGTCCGGCGCGAATCCCAGTCGCGCGCGACGTCTCCGGCCGGAGCGTTCCGCTGAGATGTGGCTTGGGTTATAGGAAACCAACCCCCGTTTCAACGCATGGACTTGCGGCGGCGCGCCGCGGCCGCCCGGGCGCCGCCGGCCCGGCCTCCGGCTAGTCCTCGCTCCGCACGTAGGTGACGAAGCCGAACGGCGCCGTATCCTCGGGCCCCTGCTCGCCCGTGGCGTGGGCCACGGCCCGCCACACGGCGGCGTCGATGGCCGGGAAGCCGGCATCGCCGGCGGGCGACGCATGCACCCGGGTGATCTCCAGCCGGTCGGCGAGCGGCATCGCCTCGCGATAGAGCTCGCCGCCCCCGGCCAGCATGATCGCGCCGGCGCCGCGCCGCAGGGCATCGGCACGCGCCACCGCGAGCGCCGCGGCGAGCGAGCCCGCGACCACCACCCCGGCCGCCGCAAAGGCGGGATCGCGCGTCACCACGATGGTGGTGCGGCCGGGCAGCGGCTTGCCGATCGACTGGAAGGTCTTGCGCCCCATCACCACCGGATGGCCGAGCGTGACGGCGCGGAAATGCCGCATGTCCGACTTCAGCCGCCAGGGCAGCG
Organism: Rhodoplanes elegans; assembly: GCF_016653355.1. Lineage (GTDB taxonomy): Bacteria > Pseudomonadota > Alphaproteobacteria > Rhizobiales > Xanthobacteraceae > Rhodoplanes > Rhodoplanes elegans. The sequence continues at coordinate 24,020 of NZ_NHSK01000044.1, forward strand.
CGCCGTCGCGGCCGATGACGCCGTTGTCCGCCACGGCGGCGACGAGGACGAGCGGCAGGGGCCGTGTGGGCGGACTCATCGGGCCGGGCTCATCGGATCGGGGGCTCCTATCGATACGCGACAGGTTTGCATGAAAACACGTCAAAGTTGCGTTCCGTGCTTATTCCGATCATCATCCGTCTAAACCGAATCGGCTGGCCTCCGCACCGGAGCGCCCAGTGTACAGCCTCATGCACAGGGTGGGTCGGCGAATGGTCGCCAGGTGGGTGGGGATCGGCCCGACGGCGGCGCCCCAGATCGCGTCCATCACGATCGCGGCGACCGTCGTCGCGGCAACCCTCGTCGCGGCGACCGTCGTCGGGATCGCGGCCGCCGGCCCGTGGCCGCCGCAGGGGGCCGACCCGGACGCCACCGCCAAGGCGGATCTCGGCCCGATCGCGACCTGCCTCGCCTCCGGGCGCGACATGGTGATGGCGCCGCGACCGGCCTGCGTTCCGCGCGGGAGCGGCGCGGCGGTGGCCGAGAAGGCCGGCATGCCGCTCGGCGAACGTGATTGGTCGGTCGTCTGCGCGACCGGTGACGACCCGCGCCGCCTGCCGCGCGACGCGGTCGCCCGGCTCGCCGGCGACCCTGCGGTGGCGCGGGCCGGCATCCGCATCGTCGGTGCGCTGTTCTGCGACGGGCTCGACCTCGCCGACCTCGACCTGTCCGCCCCGCTGATGCTCGACCGCGCCGTGTTCGCCGGCCCGGTCGACCTGCACAATCTGCACCTGAAGGGCGACCTCGGGCTCGACAACGCGGTCCTGCTCGACACGCTGCGGCTCGACACGGTCAGGATCGCCGGCTCGGTCCGGCTGAACCGCAGCTTCGTGCGCCGGCTGCGCGTCGCCGACACCAAGGTCGACGGCTCATGGCACCAGTCCACCGCGATCGTGTTCCTCGACGCGCATCTGGTGCGGCTCGCCGTCGCCGGCGATCTCCAGCTCGACCGCGCCGCCGTCTCGCGGCTGTGGGTCCGCGCCGCCCGGGTCGGCGGCACGCTCGTGCTCGACGAGAGCGAGGCGCGCTGCGCCGTGCGGATCGAGGCGAGCACGCTCGGCGCACTGACCGCCCGCGACGCCGGGTTCGGCAAGGTGGTGACGATCGGCGTGGGGCCGCTCGCGACCCGCTATCCGTGGTGGCGGCACGCGATCGAGGGCCGCCCCGCCACCCACGTCCAGACGATGTTCCGCAGCGCCGCCATCGCGGCCATCGCCGAGGCCGAGCGCCGCCGCGTCGCCCTGCCCGAGCTGCCGGTCGAGGAGAACGCGCTGCTGCGCGGCTGCCGCGAGGAGACCGAGACGCTGCCGGACGGCCCCCCCCGCAAGGTGGGGATCGACGGCGTCGTGGCGCCGCGACGGCTCGCGCTCGTCGTCGCCGAGACGACGATCGCGTCCGGCCTGTGCCTCGGCCCGATCGCCTGGGGCACCCCGCGCGACGGCGAGGTGCCGGATCCCTACCATCCCGCCACGGTCGTCGGGCTCGACGGCACCACGATCGGCGGCACGCTCGCCGTCGACCTGTGGGGCGACGACCCCGCCGTGCAGACGGTGCGCCCGGGCGAGCCCGCCTTCGGGCGCGTCGCCGCCCTGCACGTCTTCGCCGCGACCGGTGTCACGACGTCCGCCCTCGCCCTGGACTTTTCCGATCTCGATCGCCCCTGGGCCGGTCGGTGGGACGGGCTGCGCTTCGATCGACTCCGGGAGGGCCGGCCGCACTGCAGCGGCGACGTCGCGGCGCGGCCCGAAGCCCCTCGGACGCCGCCGCAGGTCGCCGAGGTGCTGCGCTGGCTCGATCGCAACCAGGCGCCGTCCACCCAGCCTTTCGTGCCGTTCGCCGCCGCCTTCCAGGCGGCCGGGGCCGCCGCCGAGGCGGACGAGCTGCGCATCCGTCGCCGCAGCATCGAGGTGTGCGGCCGCCTGGCGCGCTGGCTGCCGCTGGTGGCCGGCCTCTGTCCGGACGGCGCAGGCACCGCGGCCGCGGCCGAGCCCTCGCCGGAGATGTCGGGCGGCGGCCATGTCCGGGCCGGTTTCGGCGGCGTGGTGTCGGGCGCCGGCGATCTGATCGGCACCGGCTTCGCGGCGGCGATGTGGGCCCTCGCCGACCACGGCCTGCGCCCCGGCAAGCTCGTCTGGTGGGCGATGGGCGCGCTCGCGGCCGTGTGGATCGTGCTCCGCTTCGGCCTCGGCGTGGTCGGCTTCCTGCCGGAGCGCCGCCCGGCCGGCGGGCGGCTGTGGCCGATCGGACCGCTGTTCCTGATCGACCGGCTGGTTCCGGTCCACCGGGTCCGCCGCGAGCACGACGCCGTTGCCGGCTTCTTCCGCCGCGCCGACGCGGCCGACGCCGAGGAATCGGGCGACATCCTCGAAACGACGCTGCGCGGCCGCAAGATCGTCGTGCGGCCGGTCGACGAGGTCACACGGCATCGGATCGAGATCGTGCTGACGATCCTGCGCGTCACCGGCGTGGTGCTGGCCGTGTTCCTCGTCGCCGCACTCTTCTCCAGCGGGCGGTGAGCGGAGGGCGATGAACCGGGCCGGTGTGGCGTCTCGACCCAGTTCCATCCTCATGGTGAGGAGCGGACCGAAGGTTCGCGTCTCGAACCATGAGGCCCGGACGCGGGGGCCGCCCTCGCCCTTCGAGACGCCCGCTGCGCGGGCTCCTCGGGGCGAGGTGGAGACAGGTCCGCTCGATCGCGCGCCGGTCTCAGTTGTGCTCGCTCGGGCCCATGATCACGATGCCCTCGGTCGCCTCGACGTGGCGGACGAAGATGTACTTGTCCTCGCGCCCGTCCGAGTGCTTGCGACGCACGTCGCGAAAGCTCTCCTGCGACACCTTCGCCACGATCACGAAGGGCTCGGTCGCGGCGAGGCCGCGCCGGCACAGCGCCTCGAAATCAGACAGCGTCGTCGCCGTGTGAGCCTGCGCGATGCCGGCGCCTTTCGCGATCTTCGCGATATCGACGCGGCCCTGCGCCGTGTGGGTCGGCGGTCCGCCGATCGACTGGTAGCACTCGTTGTCCCAGACGACGACGAGCAGGTTCTTCGGCTGCTCGTTGGCGAGCGTCGCCAGAATGCCGAGGTTGAACATCATGCCGCCGTCCGTGTCGAGCGACACGATGCGCCGATGCGGCAGGCCGACCGCGAGCCCGAAGGCCTGCGGCGTGACGCAGCCGAGCTGCTGCTGGAACAGGCTGGCCTCGCGCATGTGCGGGGCGGCCGTGTACCACTCGTCGACGCTGGCGCCGAGCGACAGGATCACCAGCTCGTCCTTCAGGAGCGGGGCGAGCGCGCGCATGCAATCGAAGCGGTGCATCTTCTGATCAGGGGACGCGACGTTCATCGCACCAGCCCTCCGGTCAGCGCCACGGCCGAGTGATAATAGGACGCATAGGACCACGTCACGGCGTCCTGCACGGCCTGCTTCACCTTGGCGGCCTCGTCGACGACCCGGTACGGGATCCGCATCGCGTTCAGAAGCGGCTCCATGGTCATGCCGTGCGGCACGGCCCACCAGTTGTTCTCGCCGAGATCGCCGCGATAGCTCATCAGCATCACGACCGGAATGCCGGCCCCCATCCCCATGCGGGCGAGCGGTTCTACCGCGGCTCTGAGCCCGGAATTCTCCATCACCAGCGCGGCGCGCTTGCCGGACAGGAACACGCCGCCGCAGATCGCCGCCCCCTCCCCTTCGTTGGTGACCCGGATCGTGCGGATGTCGGGATCGGCGTCGAGTGCCGGATACAGCTCCTTGAACAGCGAATCGGGGAGATAGCAGACGACGCTCACGCCGGCGGCCTTGAGCCCGGCGATCACGGCTTCGACGGCCTGCGGGGTCATGCGTCCCTCACCGGGTCAGCGGCACGGCGGCGCCGCTGTAGAGCGCGACGCACTCGTCCTCCAGCACGCCCTCGATCACGGTCAGGTCCCAGCCGACCATCTCGGCCAGCCGCTCGACCGTGTAGTCCTTGAAGTTGAAGGCGAGCTTGGCGTGGCCCTTGACGTGACGGTTGCGCGCCCCGATCACCATGGTCTTGATGCCGGCGTTGAGCACGGCGCCGCAGCACATCGGGCACGGCTCGCAGGTGCAGTAGAAGGTCGCCTCGGGGATCTCGCGCCGCCCGAGCTTCTGGGTCGCGAGGCCGATCGCCAGCGTCTCGGAATGGGCCGTGGTGTCGCAGGTGCCGACCTTCAGGCTCGGCGTCGACACGACCACGTCGTCGCCGATCGCCACCACGGCACCGAACGGCTGCTCCCCCATCGCGGCCCCGCGCTTCGCCTCGTCGATCGCGAGGCGCATGAACTTTTCGTGGTCGGTCATCTGAGATTACCCTGGTCGGTCGCGTGGTCGCTCGAAACCGCGGACCTCGGTTATTCACTCGTCGTGGTCGGGCTCGTCCCGGCCATCACGTCTTTCGGTCTCGCGACCCGTCACGACGCCGCGATTCGGCGAGATCGTGGATGGCCGGGACAAGCCCGGCCATGACGAGCCGAGAGGGCGTGGCGTCCGCTGTTCACCTCTCCCCTGCGGGGAGAGGTCGACGCGCGGAACGCGCGTCGGGTGAGGGGGTGCCGAGACATCCGACTGGCGCCGTAAACCCTCACCCCGGCTCGCTGCGCTCGCCGACCCTCTCCCTCAGGGAGAGGGTCTAAAGAAGCGTTGCGCCGAGACCCTTCCTCACTTCGCCTTCGCGGCCGCGGCGGCGATGTCGCGCTCGGCCGCCGGCGGGAGGTAATCGCGAAGAAACACGGCGCGCACGTCCGGCAGTTTCTCGAGGCCGTAGGCGTCCGCCACCGTCTTGATCGCGGCGGCGAGGCGGCCGTCGTCGAGATCGCCGAGGCCGAGGCGCGCCGTCTCGGGCGAGATCATCAGCGACCTGATCGTGTAGACGAGCCGCTGCTTCTCGATGTCGGCGTTGATCAGCGGCTCGAGCCCGACCAGCATCTTCGTGGCGGCGTCGGGATCGGCGGCGACATCCATCACGGCGCGGTTGATCGCACGCACCAGCCCGCGCACCGCCGCGGGCTTCTCCTTCAGGAGCTTCTGCGACACCATCACGCCGTTGGAGTAGAGGTCGAGCCCGGCGTCGCTGTACATGAACCAGCGAAAGTCCTTCTCGGGATCGCGCTTCATGGCGACGAAGTTCATCCAGCTCGTCACCGAGAACTGGGCGATGGCGTCGGCCTGGCCCTGCACCAGCATCTGCTCGATCAGGTTCGGCGCGGCGTTCAGGATCTTCACCTTCGCCGCGTCGAAGCCGTTCTTGGCGGCGAGCGGCGGCAAGAGGCGCAGCGTCGCCGAGCCGGCCGGCGCGCTGACGGTGCGGCCTTCGAGATCCTTGAGCGTCTTGATCGGCCCGTCCGCCTTGGCGATCACGGCGTAGGGCGCGCGGTTGTAGACGAGATAGACCATCACGGGCTGCTCGCCGGGCTTGGCGGCGGCGTTCTGCATCACGGCGTTGATGTCGCCGAAGCCGGCGTCGTAGGCGCCGGTCATCACCCGCGTCACGGTCGCGGCCGAGCCCTCGCCCTGGTCGATGGTGACGTCGAGTCCCTCGGCGGCGAAATAGCCCTTCTGCTTCGCCCAGTAGTAGAAGGCGTGCGGGCCGGAGATCTTCCAGTCCAGCGTGAACCGGATCTTCGCCGGCTCCGCAGAAGCGGGAGCCTGCGCGGCCGCGGGCGCGGCGAGCCAGGCCGACGCGGCGAGCGAGACGGCGAGCAGGAGTTTCGATCGCATCGGGGTCACCTCCGAACCGGCCGAACGGCCTCGGACCGGGACCTTGGCAGCCACGCAGGCGTTGCGATAGACGGGCGCGAGTGATCGTAGTGTTGCGTCCGGAGCAACATCCGTCAGTGCCCGTCGAGCGCCTGCACGGCCGCGGTCAAGAGGTTCGCCAGCACGGCCGGTCCGGCCGGCAGATGCGCCTTTGCGCGCGCGACCAGGATCAGCCGGCGCGGCGCGAGCTGTCGGTCGGCGAGCGGCACGAACACCAGGGCGCCGTCGGCGAGCTCGCGCTCGACGCCGACCCGGGTCTGGAACGTGACGCCGTGGCCGCGCAGCGCGAGGTCGCTCATCAGATGGATCGAGTTGGTCATCGCGGCGGTGCGCAGCGCCGTGGCGTCGGCCGGCATCGCGGCCTCCAGCGAGGCGCCGAGCGTCAGGCTGGCGTCGGCCAGGATCACCCGCTCGCCGGCGAAGTCGGCGAGCCGCACGCTCTTGCGGCGGGCGAGCCGATGGTCGGGCCGCACGAGCGCGCCGAGCCGCAGGGCGGCGCTGGCGAGCCGCACCGTCCCCTTCGGCGGCCTGGCGTCGAAGCCGATCGCGAGATCGGCCTCGCCTCGCGCCACCGCCTCGAAGGCCTGGGCCGAGCCGGTGACGGCGAGCCGCACCTCGACGTCGGGATGGCGGGCCCAGAAGCGGCTGAGCACCTCCGGGACGAGCCCGCGCGTCACGCTCTCGACCGCCGCCACCGTGACGCTGCCGCGCCGGAGACCCGCGAGATCGTCGATGAAGGCGCAGGCCTTCTCCAGCTCCGCCTGGCTGGCGCCGGCGTGATAGACGAGGATCTCGCCGGCGCTGGTGAGCTTCAGGCGCTGGCGCGCCCGCTCGAACAGCGGCGTGCCGATCCCCTCCTCCAGCTGGCGCAGCGTGCGGCTGACCGCCGAGGGCGCGACCCCGAGCGCCGCCGCGGCGCGTCGGATCGAGCCGAACCGCACCACCGCCTGGAACGCCTCGAGGCGCGTCGAGATCAGGCCGAGGCGGTGCAGGGTCATGGCGGCCTCGCGATCGACGTCACCCGACCGATTCCGATCCTGCGGGTTCGGCCCACCGCGCGAACAGCTCGGCGAGCCTGGGGAGGGGCGACCACCATTCCGCTGCGTGATTTGCCGGCGCCAGGAGAACGTACATGTGCGGCCAGAGCGTTCGAACCGCGCGCCCGAACTCCGCCCGTGCTGGCGGATCGTCGACCTCGCCGGCGATCACCGCGTCCGCCACCGCTTCCAGAAAGGCGAAGATCCGACGCAACCCGTCGTGAGCCGGTCTCTCGTCGTCGTCGTACCCGTACGGGCTCGACGGCATGTCCCGCACCGCGGCCCTGGCGCTCAGCAGTTCCGGGCCGTTCCAGGCCGCAACGAAGGCATCCAGCCGTCCCGGCGAGCCGCGCCGCGCCTCCGGTACAGCCGCTTCCGGTACGGCCGCAGCGGGCCGCCCGAGCTGTTCTCGGATCGACCGCCGCACCCGATTCGCCGCCGGCCCGAGCGCGGCGATCAGATTCTTGTCCGACCTGTCGGACGCATAGGTCAGTGGCGTCAGGCCGAGCAGATCGGTGGGGAGATGAAGCGGCTCCGCCGAGCGCGGCATCACAAAGAAGCAGCGCGAGAGACCGAGCGCACCGACAAACAGGCCGAACTCGAAGATCACGTTGTCGCGGACGGCCGGAACCCGGGAATCGCGCAGTTGAAGCGCATCGTCTGCCGTGAAGGCGAATACCGCGAAATCGAACTTGCGCGTGGCAGCCAGGAGATCGACGATCGCACTGCTGCTCGGCCGGAATACGTCCTGCGTCCAGACCGTCGGTTCAGCCGTGTATTCGAGATGTTCCTGCAGCCCGTAAGCGACATCCAACCCTTCCACCGACGAGGCGATGAAGACGGATGCGTCGGGCCGCGCCGCGGTCATTTGGACACTCGCGCCGGAATATGCGGGTGCGCCTGATATCCGACCACCTCGAAGTCCTCGTACCGATAATCGAAGATCGTGGCGGGTCTCCTCTTGATGCTGAGCGCCGGCAATGGCAGCGGCGAGCGGGTGAGCTGGAGCCGGGCCTGGTCGAGGTGGTCGGAGTAGAGATGGCAGTCGCCGCCCGTCCAGACGAAATCTCCCGGCGCGAGACCGACCTGCTGGCAGACCATCAGGGTCAGCAGCGCATAGGAGGCGATGTTGAACGGCACGCCGAGGAAGACGTCGGCGGAGCGCTGGTAGAGCTGGCAGGAGAGCCTGCCGTCGGCGACGTAGAACTGGAACAGGCAATGGCACGGGGCGAGCGCCATCCTGGGCAGGTCCGCCGGGTTCCACGCCGAGACGATGATGCGGCGCGAGTCCGGATCACGGCGCAGGAGATCGAGCGTCTGGGCGATCTGGTCGATGGTGCCGCCGTCGGGCGTCGGCCAGGAGCGCCACTGCGCCCCGTAGACCGGGCCGAGATCGCCGTTCTGGTCGGCCCACTCGTCCCAGATGCCGACCCCGTTCGCCTTCAGGTAGGCGATGTTGGTGTCGCCGGCGAGGAACCACAGGAGCTCGTGGATGATCGACTTGAGGTGCAGCTTCTTCGTCGTCACCAGCGGGAAGCCGGCCGCGAGGTCGAAGCGCATCTGATGGCCGAACACCGAGCGCGTGCCGGTGCCGGTGCGGTCGCGCTTCTCCACGCCCTCGCGGAGAATTCGGTCCATCAGGTCGAGATACTGGCGCATCGGTCCGGCTTCCACTCGCGGCCGCAGCCCGCCGACGGCGGGACTCGGGCGCGCGAGACACTAGCGCCCGCCCCGCCGGAGCGGAACGGGCGCTGTGGATGGATCGCGATGCGATCGGCGGCAGAGCCGAGGATCAGTTCCCCGGGCCGGCGGCCTTGATCACCTTCGACCACCGCTCGACCTCGCTCTTGACGAGCTGGCCGAGGGCCTTCGGGCCGCGGCGGTCGCCCTCCGGCAGGTCGCTGCCGAGGTCGAGCAGGCGCTTGCGGGTGGTCTCGTCGTTCAGCGCCTTGTCGAGCGCGTCGGCGAGCTTGTCGACGACCGGCTGCGGCGTGCCCTTCGGGGCGAACACGGCGTTCCAGGCCGAGACCTTGTACTCGGGCAGGCCGGCTTCCGTGGTGGTCGGCACGTCCGGCAGCGCCGGGTTGCGGGCCTCGGTGGCGACGCCGAAGGCGCGGATCGAGCCGCCCTGCACCTGCGACACGACGTTGACCACCTGGTCGCACATGTAGTCGACCTGGCCGCCGACGAGCGCGTTCATGGCCGGGCCGGTGCCATTGTAGGGAACGGCGGTCGGCTTCACGTCGAGGATCGAGTTGAGCAGCAGGCAGGTCGTGTAGGACACCGAGCCGACGCCGGCATGCGCCATGTTGAGGGTGCCGGAGTTCGCCTTCACGTGCTTGACGAACTCGGAGAGATCCTTGGCCGGGTAGTCCTTCTTGGCGAGGATCAGGATCGGGGTGCCGGCGGCGACGCCGATCGGCTCGAAGTCGGTGGCCGGATCGTAGGCGAGGTTCGGATAGAGCGGCACGGCGGCGGCGTGGGTGCCCATGTGGCCCATGATGACCGTGTAGCCGTCGTTGGCGGCCCGCTTGGCCCGGGTCGCCCCGGTGGTGCCGCCGGCGCCGACCACGTTCTCGATGATGACCTGCTGGCCGAGCGTCTTCGACATGTGGTCGCCGACGATGCGGGCGACCACGTCGGTCGGGCCGCCGGCGGCGAACGGCACGATCATGGTGACGGGCCGGGCGGGATAGCCATTGGCGCCCTGCGCGAAGGCCGCGCCGGCGCTGGCGAGAAGGCATCCGGCGGCGAGCAGGGTCGTCAACTTGCGCACAGACATGACTGACTCCTTGTTGCGTTCCTCTGGGGTCGGCTTTTCAGGCTTGAAACGACTTCGAGATCAAAACCGGCAGCGAACGGCAGTGTTCGATGCCGGCACATGCCACCGCGGCGCGCGGGGGCGCAATTCTGCTTTGGATCTAGGAAATTCGCGGCCGCGACCGCTTCACACCGATTGGTAGAGAATCGCGGCCGGCACGGCCCATGCGGCAGGCTGTCGCAGGCCAGGTTCCCACCCGCCCACGCCCGGCGCCGCCCAAGAGCGGAACCGGAGACTCGCACCCGTCGTCGCACATGCAAAAAGCGCCGCGGCAGGGCCGCGGCGCTTGCGTGTGGTGCTCCGGTCGGCGGGCCGAGGCCCGGGTCCGGATCAATCCTCGACGAAGACCTGCTCGCGCTTGGCGCGGATCATCGGCAGCAGCGCGATGACGAGCAGCAGCGTGGCGAGGGCGAGGAGGCCGGCCGAGATCGGCCGGGTCAGGAAGGTGGTCGGGTCGCCGCGGGCGATCAGCATGGCGCGGCGGAGGTTCTCCTCCATCAGCGGGCCGAGCACGAAGCCGAGCAGCATCGGGGCCGGCTCGAAGTCGTGCTTGGCGAGCCAGTAGCCGACCAGCCCGAACGACGCCGTCATCAGCACGTCGAAGGGCGAGTTGTTGATCGAGTACACGCCGATGCAGCAGAAGATCATGATCGCCGGATAGAGCATCCGGTACGGCACCCGCAGCAGACGCACCCACACGCCGACCAGCGGCAGGTTGATGACGACCAGCATGGCGTTGCCGATCCACATCGAGGCGATCATGCCCCAGAACAGCTCGGGCTGCTTGGTCATCACCTGCGGGCCCGGGACGATGCCGTGGATCGTCATGGCGCCGACCATCAGGGCCATCACCGCGTTCGGCGGGATGCCGAGGGTGAGGAGCGGGATGAACGACGTCTGCGAGGCGGCGTTGTTGGCGCTCTCCGGCGCGGCGACGCCCTCGATGGCGCCGCGGCCGAAGCGCGACGGGTCCTTGGCCACCTTCTTCTCGAACGTGTAGGCCGCGAAGGCCGCGATGACGGCGCCACCGCCCGGCAGGATGCCGAGAATGGAGCCCAGCAGCGTGCCGCGGCCGATCGCCGGGGCGCAGGCCTTGAGGTCGGGCCAGGTCGGCATCAGGCCGGTGAGCTTGGCCTTGACGACGTCGCGCGACGAGGTGTGCTCGAGGTTGCGCATGATCTCGGCGAAGCCGAACACGCCCATGGCGACCGTGACGAAGCCGATGCCGTCCGCCATCTCGGGGATGTCGAAGGACATGCGCGACTGGCCGGTCTCGATGTCGGAGCCGATCATCGAGAGCATCAGGCCGAGCAGGATCATGCACAGCGCCTTGATGACCGAGCCCTTGGCGAGCACGACCGCGAAGATCAGGCCGAGCACCATCAGCGAGAAGTACTCGGCCGGGCCGAACAGCAGCGCCACCGAGGTGAGCGGCGCGCCGAGGGCCGCCACCAGCACGGTCGCGACGCAGCCGGCGAAGAACGAGCCGATCGCCGCGATGGCGAGCGCCGGGCCGGCGCGGCCCTGCAGCGCCATCTGGTGGCCGTCGAGCGTCGTCACCACCGAGGCGGCCTCGCCCGGGATGTTGACGAGGATCGACGTGGTCGAGCCGCCGTACTGCGAGCCGTAATAGATGCCGGCCAGCATGATCAGGGCGCCGACGGGCGGCAGCCCGAAGGTGATCGGCAGCAGCATGGCGATGGTCGCCAGCGGCCCGACGCCGGGCAGAACCCCGATCAGGGTGCCGACGATCGTGCCGAGCATGCAGAAGCCGAGATTGGCGGGCGAGAAGGCCACGCCGAAGCCGAGTGCGAGATTCGCGAGCAGATCCGTCATGTCAGGAAACTCTCGAGTCTGTGACGCGCGCGCGCGCTCAGCGGAAGTTCAGGAAGGTCGAGAAGGAGAGGTTCGGCGACGGCCAGAGCTGCAGCGGCAGGCTCAGCGCGATCGGGAACACCAGGATGCAGAACGCCGTGAGCACGGCGGCCCAGATCAGCGTCTCGATCCAGCGCACCTCGGAGCTGCCGGCCGCCACCGTGACGATGCTGAGATAGCTCGCGATGACCAGCCCGAACTGGCGGATCGTCATGGCGAACAGGAGCGTGCCGAGTGTGATGAACAGCGGCCCGCGCCAGGCGTAGCGCTCGAGGCCGGGGCCCTGGGCGAAAATGCCCACCACCATCACGATCAGGCTGAGCGCGGCGAGCACGGAGGCGAAGATGCGCGGGCCGGTGCCGGGACCGAAGGCGAAGCCGCGAGTACCGGGCAGATCGCTGCCGGCCCACAGCATGAACATCGCGAGCCCGAACAGCACGAGGCCGCCGTAGTAGTCGCGCGGATCGCGAATCGGCCATCGCATCAGCAAAAGGGCTGCCGCGAAGGCGATCAGGGCGATGCCGACGAACAGCAGCACGTCGGCGATCAGCGGTGCCGCGGCCGGGGTTCGGAAATAGCCGCCGATCGCGAGGAGGCCGATCAGCAGCGGCGCCACGACCGACATCACGGTTCGTTTCTGTTCGACGGATCCCTGCGACGACGCTTGTACGCCCTCGGACATCAAACCCTCCATGCTCGCTCGAGGAGACACCACCCGCCGAAAGTCGACGTCTCCTACCATAAGGCCGCAGGCGGCAGGAAGCACATGGTGGCCGTTTTGTGAATTGCGGAAGCAAAATAAAACGAGGACGAATCGGTGCCTCTGCCGACGCGGATGCAGCATTTATCGGATCAAGTCGCCGATTCCCTCCGCGACGATTGTCCGCGATCGCACGCTCTGACGCAGTCCAGCCGATAATATGCATGCCGGGACGGCGTCTCCTGCATTGCGCTTCGAGGCTTATCGCATCGCACCATTCATCTGATCCGAACAGCAACCCTGAGATCGGGAGCGCGCGCGACACGCGAGTCCAGCGCCCGACCGCGGAACGACGCGTTTCTCGACGCGAAACAGCGCCGCCGAACAGATCCGCTGCGGCATCCGCGCCGCCTCCGGACCGGCCGCCGACCGCGCGTTGCTCGGGGCACGGCACCGCCACCCTGTATGCAAAGCAGACCGGGTCGGCGCCGCCGCGAGCCCGGGTCGGCGCCGCGAGGCGTGGCGCCCCGTCGCCGGTCTCCCGCGCGGGCCGGCAGCCCGGGAGCGCGCGCCTGGGACCGGTCGGCGAATCGTCACGGTGAACCGTTGCCGATTCGGCGCACCCGACCGACGTTCAGGGGCGACGGGCCGTCACGCCGCCCCGCGGCTCTTCCGTTGCGGCCGCGACGTCCCTATATTGAGCCTGCCGGCTTGCCGGCTATGGCGATAAATGGCCGTCGTAATAAACCTTTCGGACCCGGGGGCAGTACCCGGCGCCTCCACCCGAGCCCAGTCGTCGCGCGCGAGCGTGTCGCGGTTGGGCTCCGGCGGGGGCGAAACAGGATCGACGAGGGCGTAAAGGACGCGCTTTTGCTCGGCATGGTTCCGCCGTTATCGGGCCACTGCAATAGTTGCCAACGACAACTATGCTCCGGTTGCTCAGGCCGCGTAAGCGGTTTGAAAGACCGATCTTCAAGCCCTGACGGGTAGCACCGGCAGGCGGGGTTCGGAGGCACCTGGCAACAGAAGCCTCCACTTCCTTTTTCGACCGGCGCTCTCTTGTCTCGACCGGCGCTTGCGCTCGGCACGCCGGCGCTCGACCGGCCTGTGCCGTGTCGGGCAGGCGACCCGGCCGGCGGGGCGCCGCTGTGGAGGCCCATCGGGGGTGCGGCCCGCGCGGGTGGCGTTCGGGCGGCGCGACGCCTACGATGCGCCGAGTCGAGGGCGCCCGAAGGTTCGACATGCCGACCGATTACATTCGATACGACATCCTCACCCAGAACGCGTTGCGCGGCGTCGTGCGCACCGTCCTGGCCGACGCCGCCGCCAAAGGGCTGCCCGGCGAGCACCACTTCTACGTCAGCTTCGACACCCGGGCGCCCGGCGTGAAGCTCTCGCCGCGGCTGCTCGCGCAGTATCCGACCGAGATGACGATCGTCCTGCAGCACCAGTTCTGGGACCTCACCGTGACCGAGGACGGCTTCGAGGTCGGCCTCTCGTTCAACGGCATCCCGGAGCGGCTGGTGGTGCCGCTGACCGCCGTGAAGGGCTTCTTCGATCCGTCCGTCCAGTTCGGGCTCGAGTTCGCTGTTCAGTCGGAGCTCGAGGGCGAGGAGCCGGAGGACGAGGCGGACGAGACCGCCGCCAAGGCCCCGACCGCGCTGCGGCCCGCCGTGCAGAAGCGCACGCCGCCGCCGGCGCCCGAGCCGCTGCCAGCCCCTGCCAACCCGACCGCCGACGCCGGCGACCCGCCGCCCGACAAGCCGGTCGGTGGTGGCGAGGTGGTGCGGCTCGACCGCTTCCGCAAGAAATAGACGTCCACACGGTTCCGCCGGTGGTGCCGGCCGCACCGGTCGGACCCGTGCCCGCCGCGGGCGGAACCTTCGACCGTGGGCCGGTCTTCCGTCGGGTGAGGAGGGCGCCATGACTGCTGCACGCACCGAGCCCAACGCCGAATCCGGACCCTCGTCCGGAACACCGGCCGGACCCTCGTCCGGCACCGCATCCCCTGCC
>NZ_NHSK01000045.1 GCF_016653355.1 Rhodoplanes elegans
GCTCCGGCCCCCCCGCTCCGGCCCCGAACGCGGCGCCGGCGAAGAAGTAGGCGCCACGGTCTCACGGCTCCCGACCGGCTTCGGTCGGGCGCCGGGCGCGGACATCTCCGCGCTTTGCGACACCGGCGTCTTGTGACAGCTGCGTCTTGTGACACCGGCGTCGGCAGCCCGATCCTCCGCCACGATCTGATCACGCCGTGGTGACGAGACAGCCGCGCGACCGCCTGCCGAGGGGCGGGGTGACGGTCGCGCGGCGTCCCCGGGCGGCTTACCCCGCTGGTCGGCGGGGGCGGGGGGCGTCACCGCCCGGGAAGGGATGGCGGCCGGTGCGGCGGTGCGGCACATGCCCCTCCGCCGCAAGCCGCCCGGCCGGGCTCAGCAAGCGATCCGAACCACCAGCCAGTCCGGCGCCGTGACGGAGCCGAGCATGCGTACGAGGTCGTCGAGCGACCCGTCGGCGCGCAGCTTATCGAGCGCGCGCCGCGCGTCGTCTCCGGCGCCCGGCGATGCCGCGACCGCCACGGTCGCCTCCACCCGGGCGAGGAGGTCGACCGCCTCCCGGCCCGGCAGCCAGCCGGCGAGCCCGACGGGGCCGCCGCGCGGAAGCGGATCGGCCGGTCCGGCCAGCTCTTCGAGGAGGCTTTCGAACGGCCGTCCGTGGACCGCCGCGCGGACCTGCCCGGCCGGGAAGCCGAGCAGCGGCAGCGTGGTCTCCACCGTGTAGAGGTTGGTGTCCCGCGTGGCGCTGAGCGACGGCACCGGCTCGAAGTGCCGCGCCAGCACGAGGAAGCACGCGGTCGCGGCGGTCACGTGGGCCGGCTGGAGCCACGCCTCGACATGGTCGGCATCCTGCAGGCTGAACGGAAACGTGATGTCGGGGCGGGTCCGCAGCGTCGCGTAGGCGGCGAGCGCCTGCTCGGCGATGGACGCTCGGTCGCCGGCCGACCAGGCCGCGAGCAGATGCCGGATCTCGTCGCGGACCGCCAACGAGAAGGGCCAGCGGAAGGCGTGGTGAACGACGGCCATGGCGGTTCTCCCGGCGAAGGTCCTGGCTGAGGTCCTGGCAGAGGCCAGGCGAAAGTGCCGACGAGGTGTCGCGGCGAGATGTCCGCGGAGCGCAGCCGGTGGTCAAGTCGGTCTCGCATCCCGATACGCTCCGCGGCACCGTCCCGTCACGCGACCGAGGTCGCGTGACGGGAGAGCCCGCTAGGGCTGGCAGTTCTGCTGGGTGCCGTTCATCACGACCGCGGCCGGCGGTATCGCCGCGGTCATCGCTTGGAACACCAGCGCCGCCTGGTTGCCGGCCTGGTTGTTCGACGGCAGCGGCGGCAGGAACATGGCCGCCTTGGCGATGCTCCAGTGCCCCGCCGGCACGTTGTCGAACACGACCGGCCACGGATTCACCTGGGCCGGGGGCATCGGCACCGCGAGGGTGCCGATCGAGCCCGGGGCGACCGGCGCCGGGACGCTGGCGACGATCTGGACCACGCAGGGGAAGTTGTTCTGCACGGCCGCGAAGGTGTCGAACAGCGACAGGGTCGGCGGATTGCCGCTGATCCCGAAGCTGGTGTTGTTCCACACGACATTTCCGGCCGGGGACGCCTGGACGCCGCGATACAGCGGCACCATCACCTGGGCCGAGGCCGGCAGCGTCGACGCGGCGCCGACGATCGCCGCGAACAGAAGGCATGCGGCGCCGCGTCGCGCGAGGCGCACGCGTGTCGTCGCGGCGGACCCCGGCGAAAGACCAGGGCGGGATGACGCGAGGTGAATGGAATGGATGCTGATCATGGTGCGACTCACGAGTCTGCTGTCGCGAGGCGGATCTCGATCCTGCGCTCGCGTGGGTTTCTCGGGATGGGCGGATCGTGGTCGCCGGCGGCGGAGCGGATCGCTCGCACTCCGCCGGCACCGGCGACGGTCGTCGGCGTCAGACCAGGCCCTGCGCGACGGTCCAGTTGTTGCCGGCGTCGAGCGCGACCGTCATCTCGTAGACGTTCGCCGGGAACGGCACCTTGGCGGCGTTCACCAGGGTCTGGATGTCGAGCACCTCGCCCTGGTCGTAGTCGCCGAAGCTCACCCAGTACTCGGGATGCGGGGTGAAGATGGCGGCGAAGTTGGGCTCGGCGTCGACCACGTGGGTGCCGTAGCCCGACATGCCGATGCCGAACTTGGCGGCGCGCTTGGGAACGCCGTCGGCACCGTTGATGGTCAGCGATCCGGCGGCGCCGGTGCTCGACTGGCTGGCGAACTGGAAGGCGCCGTCGATGCGGGTGAACTCGACCCGGTTGCTCTCGCGTAGGCCGGCCGGCACCACCTGCCCGGCCTGGAACTTGACGCCGGGGACCAGCATGCCCTGCTCGGACCAGACGAAGTTGTAGTCGATGGTCCAGGTGAAATCGACGAAGGCGTCGTTGGCCACCGGCTTGGCGAACCAGGCGAGGGTGTAGACGTTCGGCAGGTTCACGTCGATGCCCTGCTGATAGCAGAGGAAGTCGTGCTGGCTTTCGCTGCGATTGCGGAAGCGCAGGGTGTATTGCTGGGACGGAATGGCCATGTCGGGCCTCCTCGATCGGATGGTTGAGGACCGGCGACGTCGCGTCGCCGCTTCCGGAGGCCGTCGCGGTGGCCGGACAGGGGACCGACCGCCGGAGCGGTCGGTCGGTCCAGTCGGGCAGTGCCGGGGCGGACCGAAAGCGTTCCCTTTTGGCGACCGGAGCGGGCCCCCCCTGCCGGCCGCGGGGGTCGCCGCGGCGTCGCGCAGCGGTCGCAGGGCACCGGCGACAAACGGCCGTGCTGCAGGGACTTGCTTGTCGCCCGGCGTTCCGGGGGCGGAGCGAGGTGACGGTCGACGGCGCGGGTTGACAGCAACAGCGGGTTGTGGTTGAAAAGGAACGCTTATGAAAAATAGAATTTTATATATTAAGCAAGTTTTACGGAGGCGATAACGATTAACGGAAACTTGCTGTTGATGGCGCGTCTCGTAAGCTATACTTAATTACGTCGACTGAACGTCGGAAATAGTTGAAATGGCAGGGCATTATGCGCGTCGGATACGCTCGCGTTTCGACCGATGATCAATCTTTGCTTCCGCAGATCGATGCGCTTCGGCAGTTCGGCTGCGAACTCATCTTCTCGGACCATGGGACGTCCGGGGCCTCACGGGCCCGGCCCGGTCTCGACCGGATGCTGGCGAGTCTCGACCGCGATGCCGAGCTGGTGATCTGGCGGCTCGATCGCCTCGGCCGCTCGCTGTCGCACCTCGTCGATCTGGTCGCGGTGCTGAACCAGCGCGGCGTCCGCGTGATCTCGATCTCGGAATCGATCGACACCCGGTCGTCGACCGGGCTCCTCGTGTTTCACATCATGGGCGCGCTCGCCGAGTTCGAGCGCGCGCTGATCTCCGAGCGGACCCGCGCCGGCATGGAATCGGCGCGGCAGCGCGGCCGCCCGATCGGCCGCCCGCGCAAGCTCGCCGACAGCGACATCGTGGCGGCGGCGGACGCCTGCGGGCTCGGCGAGACGACCATCGCCGGGCTGGCGACTCGGCTGGGGGTCAGCCCGGCCACCGTGTCGCGCGCCCTGCGCCGGCACGGCGCGGCCGCGGCGCGGTCCGTCCGATCGTCCCACGATCGTCTCTGATCCGCCCCGGCCCGGCGCGTCGCGTCCGTGATAAGCTCGTCCAGCGCACGAGACGCCAGGGGAGGAGAGCGTGCAGATCGTCATCGACAGCCTGCTCGAGGGGGCTCGCCGCGCCACCGGGACCGTCGTCGTCATCGACGTGTTCCGCGCCTTCACCACGGCGGCCGTGCTATTCTCCCGCGGCGCCGAGAAGATCGTGATGACCGAGACGGTCGACGCCGCCTTCGCGCTGCGCGACGCCGGCGTCGGCAGCCTGGTCATCGGCGAGATCGACGGCGTCAAGGTGCCGGGCTTCGACCTCGGCAACTCCCCCTTCGAGGCCTCGCAGCGCGAGGTCGAAGGCCGCACCATCATCCAGCGCACCAGCGCGGGCACGCAGGGCATCGTCGCCGCGCTCGGCGGGGCCGACCGGCTCTATGCCGGGGCGCTGGTGACGGCGCCGGCGACGGCCCGCGCCGTGCTGGCCGTCGCGACCGCGCCGGCGGTGGCGCCTGCGCGGGTGTCGCTGGTCGCCATGGGACGGGCCGGGCGCGAGCGCACCGACGAGGACGAGATCTGTGCCATCCATCTGCGCAACCTGCTGGAGGGGCGCCCCGGCGCGGTCGCCGCGGTGCGCGACCTGATCCTCGCCGGCGGCCAGATCGCCGAGTTTCGCGACCCCGAGGTCGCCCACATGCATCCCGGCGACCTCGACATCTGCCTCGACATCGGCCGCTACGACTTCGCCATCCGCGTGACGCGCGAGGACGGCCGCCCGGTGGCACGGCCGGAGCGGATGTAGGGCGAGCTTTCTCGAAGCGTTCGGCAGGACTGCAGCCTCTCCCCGCGTGAGGCGCACCTCTCCCCGCGTGCGGGGAGAGGTCGACATTCGCGCGTTCCGCGCGGATGTCGGGTGAGGGGGCGTCGCCGCGGGTTTGAGCTTACGCGAGTCCATACTTTCGCGAGTCTCTGCTGCTCGGAGACGCCCCCTCATCCGACTCGGACCTTCGGTCCGAGCCACCCTCTCCCCGCGCAGCCGGGAGAGGGGAGACAGCGCGTGCGGGGAGAGCAAGACAGCCGCCCACCCCGCGCTCCCGTCATCCGTTCGTCCCACTGGACTTTCCCGCGCGGGCCTGTGAGGCTTCGATCGAAGCGGGCCGCAGAGCCCGTCGTGACGGCCGTCCGTCCGGTCGGCCCAGGGCAGGAAATCCGAATGGTGGACCAGCGGACCGGCGCGCCGGGTACGCCGCAGCCTCGTCGTGACCAGCAGCAGAATGGGGCGCCGGCCGAGCCGGCCGCGTCCGCCGCGACGCCGGCGGGGACGCCGGCCGCCGCGTCGAGCCACGCCTACGGGGCCGACCATCCGTTCCGGCCGCTCGAGCCGCCGCCCGGCTACGTGCCGGGCTCGTCCGGCCGGCCCGCGCCGGTCGACTCGGCGCTGCCCGACGTGCGTCTCACGACTCAGGGCGCCATATCGGACGAGGCGCTACGCAAGGCCGAGGCCTATATCGAGCAGGAGGAGGGCGCGGCGAACCGGCTGTCCGGCCGCGCCGGCCTGATCGTCACCACGATCGCGGTCGTCTCGACGCTGTTCCACCTCTATGCGGCTTACGCGATCGTGCCGACCCAGGAGCTGCGCTACGTCCATGTCGGCTTCGTGCTGGTGCTGGGCTTCCTCCTGTTCCCGCTCGCGACGCGTTTCCGCAACGCCATCCGCTGGTGGGACGTGCTCGCCGCCGCGGCCTGCGTCGGCATTCTCGGCTACGCCCTGCTGGGCGGCGAGGCGTTCACCGACCGGGCCGCCGTGCCGGACCGGCTCGACGTGATTCTCGGCGTGGTCTTCATCGTCCTGCTGCTCGAGGCGACGCGCCGCACCACCGGCTGGATCATGCCCGTGGTGGCGATCCTGTTCATCGTCTACGCGCTGATCGGCCCGGAGCTGCCGCCGCCCTGGACGCATCGCGGCTACACCTTCACGCGGCTGGTCGGGCACCTGTTCATCACGCTCGAGGGCATCTTCGGCGTCGCCGTCGACGTGTCGTCGAGCCTGATCATCATGTTCACGATCTACGGCGCCTTCCTGCAGCATTCCGGCGCCGGAAAGTTCTTCATCGACTTCTCGCTCGCCGTGATGGGCGGCAAGCCGAACAGCGCCGGCCGCACCGTGGTGCTCTCCTCGTTCCTGCTCGGCGGCCCGTCCGGCTCGGGCGTCGCCACCACGGTGACGATCGGCGCCGTCGCCTATCCGATGATGGCGCGCGCCGGCTTCGAGCGGAACGCCGCCGGCGGCCTGCTCGCGGCCGGTGGCCTGGGCGCGATCCTGTCGCCGCCGGTGCTCGGCGCCGCCGCCTTCCTGATCGCCGAGTTCCTGAAGATCAGCTATCTCGACGTGATCTGGATGGCGATCATCCCGACCGTCCTCTACTATCTGTCGCTCCTGTTCATGGTGGAGCTCGACGCGAAGAAATTCGGCGCCCGCACGGTGCCGTACGACACGTCGCTCACCATCCCGCAGATGCTGTGGCGCTACGGCTTCCACTTCGTCTCGTTGATCGCCGTGATCGGCTTCATGGTGGCCGGCTTCTCGCCGATGCTGTCGGTGTTCTGGTCGACGCTGCTCGCCTTCGGCCTGTCGTTCCTGCGGCCCGAGACGGCGCTGTGGCCGAGGAAGCTCGTGAAGGCGCTGGCCGACGGCACGATCGGCGTGCTCAACGCGGCGACCACCTGCGCCAGTGCCGGCATCATCGTCGGCGTCGTCACGCTGACCGGGCTCGGGCTGAAGTTCTCGTCGATCGTGCTCGCCTATGCGGGCAACAGCCTCCTGTTGACGGCGCTCTACACGGCCCTGATCGTGTGGATCGTCGGGCTCGCCGTGCCGGTGACGGCCTCCTACATCATCTGCGCCGTCATCGCGGCGCCGGCGCTGATCAAGCTCGGCGTGCCGGACTTCGCCGCCCACATGTTCATCTTCTATTACGCGGTGCTGTCCGAGGTGTCGCCGCCGACCGCGCTCTCGCCCTTCGCGGCCGCCGCCATCACGGGCGGCAATCCCTACCGCACCACCCTGCAGGCGTGGAAATACACGCTGCCCGCCTTCCTGGTGCCGTTCGTCTTCATCCTCGACCCGATGGGCGTCGGGCTCCTGATGACCGTTCCCAAGGGCGGCACCTGGATCGACGTCGTGCTGATCGCGATGAAGACCGCGGTCGGGCTCGGGGCGCTGGCAGTCGCGGCGCAGGGTTTTGGGATGCGCCGCATCGCCGGTGCCGAGCGGGCGACGTGGGCGCTCGCCGGGCTGCTCCTCGTGTTCCCGAGCCTGCTCGAGCCGGCGACCGAGTGGGCGCTCGGTATCGACGTGCCGCAGCCCGCCTGGCTTGGTCTCGCGCTCGTCGCTCTGCTACTCTTCGTGCAGATCAGGACGCGGGCGCAGGTCCATGCGTGAACCCGACTGCATGAACCGCCTGCACGACGTCCGCATGCCGTCGCGACAGACGACGGAAGAAGCCTGATCATCAAGGGAGAACGCCATGACCATCAGAATCCCCCGCATGACACTCCGCCGCGTCGTCGTCGGCGTGGCGGCGCTCGCGCTCGTCGCCGCCGGCGGCGTCGCGGTCGCCCAGCAGAAGACCATCGCGATCGGCACCGGCGGCACCGGCGGCGTCTACTACCCGATGGGCGGCGGGCTCGCCGCCGTGCTGTCGAAGACGCTGCCCGGCGTCCAGGCCACCGCCGAGGTGACGGGCGGCTCGGTCGACAATCTCAAGCTGATCGGCTCCGGCCAGAGCGAGGTCGGCTTCTCGATGGCCGACGCGGCCCTCGACGCGCTGCAGGGCCAGGACAAGTTCAAGGGCAACAAGGTCGACGTCCGCACGCTGCTGGTGCTCTACCCCAACCGCATGCATGTCGTGACGGTCGAGGGCACCGGCATCACGACGATGGCCGACCTCAAGGGCAAGCGCGTCTCCACCGGCTCGCCCGGCAGCGCCACCGAGGTGATGGCGTTCCGCGTCATCGAGGCGGCCGGGCTCGACAAGGACAAGGACATGAAGCGCGAGCGGCTCGGCGTCGCCGAGTCGGTCAACGCCATCAAGGACCGCAAGATCGACGCCTTCTTCTGGGTCGGCGGTCTGCCGACCGCCGCCGTGACGGATCTCGGCGCAACGCCGGGCGTCAAGATCAAGATGATCGATCACTCCGAGGTGGTCGACAAGATGAACGCCAAGCACGGCAATCTCTACGCCGTCGACACCATCAAGGCCGGCACCTATCCGGGCCAGGACAAGGACAACACGATCTCGGTGGTGTGGAACGTGCTGGTGACCAGCGACAAGATGTCGGACCAGATGGCGTACGACATCGTCAAGGCGATCTTCGACAAGAAGCCCGACCTGGTCGCCGTCCACAAGGAGGCCGCGAGCATCGACTACAAGAACCAACTCAAGGCCAACTCCTCGATCCCCTGGCACCCGGGCGCGCTGAAGTACTTCGCCGACAAGGGCGTGCAGATGTGAAGCTTCACCTCTCCCCAGCGGGGAGAGGTCGGATCTCGCGCGCCTGCGCGAGATCCGGGTGAGGGGCGCCGAGGCTGATGACTGGCGCATACGCCCCTCACCCCGGTCGTCCGCTTCGCGGACGCCCGACCCTCTCCCACCGGGAGAGGGTGACGGAGTTCGCGGCAGCTCCTGCAAGTCAGCTCGATGCCTACGAGCAAGCCACCGACAAGCAAAGTCTGCGCATCCCGACCTCTCAGTTTCCCCGGAGCCCCCGATGCACCGTCCTTCCGTTCGTCTCGGCCGTGCCGTTCTCGGCCTCGCTCTCCTGCTCGCGCCCACGCTCGCCGTCGCGCAGGAGTTTCCGTCGCGGCCGATCAAGCTGATAGTGCCGTTCCCGGCCGGCGGGCCGAACGACATCATCGCCCGCACGGTCGGACAGCGCATGCAGGAGCTGCTCGGCCAGCCGGTGCTTATCGACAATCGCGGCGGCGCCGGCGGCGTGCTCGGCACCGACGCGGTCGCCAAGGCGGAGCCCGACGGCTACACGATCGGCGTCACCAGCGCCGGCGCGCTGGCGATCAGCGCCAGCCTGCAGGAGAAGATCCCTTACGATCCGCTCAAGGACCTCAAGGCGATCACGCTGGTCGCCAAGGTGCCGGAGATCCTCGCCGTCGCGCCCGACGTCAAGGCGAGCAACGTCGCCGAGCTGGTCGCGCTCGCCAAGGCGAAGCCCGGCAGCATCAGCTTCGCCTCGTCGGGACCGGGCAGCATGCCGCATCTCGCCGGCGAGCTGTTCAAGATCACGGCCGGCGTCGACATCGTGCACATCCCCTACCGGGGCGCCGCGCCGGCCGTCACCGACATCCTCGCCTCGCAGGTCCACATGGTGTTCCTCGACGTGCCGGTGCTGCTGCCGCACATCCGCGCCGGCAAGCTCAAGGCGGTGGCGATCGGCAGCCCGATGCGGGCCACGAGCCTGCCCGACGTGCCGACCACGGCGGAGGCGGGCTTCCCGCAGATCGAGGCGGAGAACTGGTACGGCATGGTGGCGCCGGCCGCGACGCCGCCCGCCGTCGTCGCGAAGCTCCACAAGGCCGCCGTCGAGGCGATGCAGAGCCCCGAGGTGAAGGAGAAGCTCGCCGCGCAGGGGGCGGTGCTGGTCGGCGACACGCCGGAGGCGTTCGCCGCCTACATCGCGAGCGAGATCGAGAAGTGGCGCAAGGTGGTGGTGGCCGCCGGCGTCAAGCCGAGCAACTGAGGTTCGGGCAACCGACGCCCGCACCCGGCCGCGGCCTTTCCGGATCCCCGTCGCTTGCGATTTCGTGCATGGCCGCGCCGATCCGTCGCGCGGCCCGTGCGCCGATCGCGGCCGTCGGAACGCCGGATGCCGTCGCCGGACCAGCCGTTCTGGAGTATGCTCCCACCAGGGCGGCCGGCACGAGCCGTCCACCTGCGGGAGGCGAGCATGAGCCCGACCACCAATGCGGCCCGACAGCCGAGCGCCGAGCCGACCTGCCCGCCGCCCGATCCGCATCCGAGGAAGCCCACCTACGTCCCGCCGCCGGGCGCCTGCGATGCGCATTTCCACGTCTTCGGGCCGGGCGACGTGTTCCCCTATGCGCCGAAACGCCCGTTCACGCCGCACGACCAGCCGAAGGAGACGCTGCTGGCGCTGCATCGCTTCCTCGGCTTCGAGCGCGGCGTCTTCGTGCAGTCGACCTGCCACGGCACCGACCACCGGGCGCTGCTCGACCTGCTGGCGACGACGGACGGACGCTATCGCGGCGTCGCGCTGCTCGATCCCGACACGCCGGACGACGAGATCCTCCGCCTGAATGCGGCCGGTGTGTGCGGCGTGCGCTTCAACTTCCTGCCGCATCTCGGCGGCCGGCCGTCGATCGACGGCATGAGGGCCGTGATGGAGAAGGTCGCGCCGTTCGGCTGGCACGTGGAGGTCCACGTCACCGGCAAGGAGCTGCTCGACAGCCTCGACCTGATCACGTCGATCAAGGCCAAGGTGGTGATCGACCATGTCGGCCGCGTCGACGTTGCCGAGGGCACGTCGGGCTTCGCCTTCGGGGCGCTCAAGCGCCTGCTCGATCGCGGCACCATCTGGGTGAAGCTGTCCGGCGTCGACCGCATCTCGCGCTCCGGCCCGCCCTTCGCCGACGCGGTCGCGCTCGCCCGCGCGCTCGCCCGCCATGCCCCGCAGCGCGTCCTGTGGGGCACCGACTGGCCGCACCCCAACATCTCGCGCTTCATGCCCAACGACGGCGAGCTCGTCGACCTGATCCCGCAGATCGCCGAGGACGAGCGCACCCGCCGGCTCATGCTGGTCGACAACCCGACGGAGTTTTTCGGCTTTCCGAAGGGGTGAGCTGCCCGCTTAGAGTCGACAGACGTGCGCTGGTCGAATCCTCTCCCCGCGAGGGGTTGGCTCAGCCGCAGATGCCGACGCACGGGTCGGCCCGTAGGGATGGTGGTGCGGGCATCCTCTGACGCCGCCGCGCGTGTTGCGCGGCTCCCTCTCCCCAGCGGGGAGAGGGGTGGGGTGAGGGGGTGCTGACGCTGGTTGTTTCATCGAGAGGGCGGCACCCCCTCACCCGGACTTCGCGCCTTCGACGCGAAGTCCGACCTCTCCCCGCTGGGGAGAGGTAAAAAATAGAGAGCGCCGTCTCAGCGTTCACCCCGTCGTCTTCTGGCCCATCGCGATGGCGTTGACGGTGAGGAGGAGGGCGTCGAGCGTCGCCTCGTCGGGGGCTTCGCGGTAGCGGCGCAGGAGCCGCACCTGCTCGTGATGCAGCCAGGTGAGGCCGCGCGCCCGCATCTCGATGGTGCGCAGGAAGCGCGGTCGGCGCTCCTCGGGCGGGGCCGGGAACAACGCCGCGACGGCGGCGCGAGTGCGCTCGTGCTCCTCCAGAATCCGCGCCATCATGGTGTCGCGCAGCGCCTCGTCGTCGACCAGCGAGGCGTAGAGCGTCATCACGGCGGGGTTCGCCATCAGGAGGCTCGCCTCGACATTGTGGAGCACGTAGACGAGGAAGCGCCAGCGCGGCAGCACGGTCCTGATCTGCTCGAAGCCCTCCGGCCGCTCGCGCTGCAGCCACGCGATCGCGCTGCCGACGCCGTACCAGCCGGGCAGATGGAAGCGCGCCTGGCTCCACGAGAACACCCACGGGATGGCGCGCAGATCGGCGAGCGTCGCGCGGCCGGTGCGCCGGCTCGGCCGTGAGCCGATGCGGGCCTGCTCGATCGCGTCGATGGGGGTCGCGGCGCGGAAGAAGTCGATGAAGCCGTCGGTCTCGACGAGGCGCCGATAGGCCGTGAAGCTCTCGTCCACCACCTCCTGCCACAGGCCGCGCAGCGGATGCGGCGGCACCGGGCCGGCGGCGTGCAGCATGGTCGTGCGCACCACGCCGGCGAGCAGCCGCTCGAGATGGAACGTCGCGGTGACGCGGTTGGCGTATTGCTGCGAGATCACCTCGCCCTGCTCGGTGACGCGCATCCGCCCGGTCAGGCTGCCGGGCGGCAGCGCGTCGAGGAAGGCGTGCGTCGGCCCGGCGCCGCGCCCGATGGTGCCGCCGCGGCCGTGGAAGAACTCGACCCGCACGCCGTGGGCGCGGCCGACGGCGGCGAGCCGCTCCTCGGCGAGATGCAGGCCCCAATGGCTGGCGAGAATGCCGCCGTCCTTGTTGGAGTCGCTGTAGCCGAGCATCACGGTGCATTCCGGCACCGCCTTGCCGTCGCGCAGGCGCAGATGAGTGAGCGTCGCCCGGGTGATCGGATGCGCCAGGAAGGCGTCGAAGATGGTGTCGCAGCGGGCCAGATCCGCGATGGTCTCGAACAGCGGCACCACCGGGATCATCGCGGCCGGCCCCTGCGGCGTCTCGATCAGGAGGCCCGCCTCGCGGGCCAGAAGATAGGGCGTGAGCAGATCCGAGACGCTGCGCGTCATGCTGATCACCAGCGGCCCGAGCCCGTCCGGCCCGTGGGCGAAGAGATGCCGGCGCAGCGCCCGCAGCAGCGACACGGTCGCCTCCGCCTCACCGGTGAGCGTCGTGTGGTCGCCCGTGAACGGGCGCGGGCTGGTCAGCTCGCGCTCCAGGAAGGCGAGCTTTTCGGCCTCGCTCCAGTCCGGATAGTCGGTGCGGCGATGGCCGGCGGCGGCGAGCAGGCCGGCGACGGCGCGGTCGTGGAAGGCGGAGTTCTGGCGCACGTCCAGGCGCGCGAAATGGAAGCCGAAGACGCGCGCCTGCGCCGTCACGGGGCGTACGTCGGTCGTGGCGATGTCGGGCGCGCCGGCCTCGCTCACGGCCGCCTCCAGGATCTCCAGGTCGGCGACCAGCTCGGCCGCGGCACCGTAGCCGCCGGCGGCATGGTCGCGGGTGCGCGCGATCCGCATCAGGATCAGGTTCACCATCTGGCGCCACGGCTCGCCGCGGTTGCGCGCGAGCGCCGCCCCGCTTTCCGGGCCGATCAGCGCCGCGGTCTCGTCGAGGCGGCGGCGCAGTGCCGTCGGCACCTCGTCGCCGTTGCCGGCGAGGCTGATGCGCACGGCGAGCGCCGAGAGGCGGGCGTGCAGGAGGGCGAGCGCCCCGGCGCGCAGCCGCGCCAGCATGCCCATCGTCACGGCGGTGGTGACGAACGGGTGGCCGTCGCGGTCGCCGCCCACCCAGGTGGCGAAGCCGAGCCGCGGCAGGGCCGGCGGCGTGCTGCCGAACGTGTCGGTCCAGGCCTCCTGGAAGCGCAGATCCAGGAGCTCGACGACGTCCGGGAAGACGGTCTCCATGTAATGCAGGACGGTGCGGATCTCGCTCTCGACGTCGGGCCGCTCCAAGAGGATCTCGCCGGTGCGCCACAGGCGTTGCAGGGCAGCGCGCAGGCGGCGGCGATAGATGCCGAGCTCGATCTCGGTGAACGAGCGGGTCTCGCGCTCCAGCAGCATCAGGTAGAGGGCGCGGTGATGCTCCAGCACGGTGGCGCGCTTCGCCTCGGTCGGGTGCGCGGTCAGCACCGGCTCCAGCGAGGCGTTCGCGATGGTGCGGCGGATGCTCGCCTCGTCGTGGCCGCGGCCCTGCAGGTCGCCGAGGTCGTGGCGCCACAGGCCGGGCTCGCGCTCGTGCCGGCGGCCCTCGGCGCGGCGGCGCATCTGGTTCGCCGTGTTCTCCTCGACGATGTTGAGGAGCTGGAAGGCGATCGACAGCGCCTGGCAGCGGGCGAGCGCGCCGTTCTCGCCGCCGTCGGGCGGCGGCCCGTCGGCCGCTTCGAAGCAGCCGCGCACGAAGCCGGCGACGCCGGCGGCCGGCCGATGCTCCTCGACCACCTCGCAGAAGATGTCGAGCAGGGCGTCGAAGTCGGCCGACCATTTGGCGAACTCGTCGCGAAGCGGAGCGGGAGCGTTCATCGGGACTGCCTGTGGCCGAGGGGCGTGTGCCGGGGGTGACGCGGTCTCCTGTGCCGGGCGAATCTCATGCAGGCAATGTGCCAGCCCGCGACGCTGCGTCGCGCCGAAGGACGGGGCTGGGAGCCGGACACTCGCAGGTCCGCTGCGTCGCCTCGGCACAGGCCTCGTGTCCCGGGCGCGGCGCGACGCGCCGCGAACCGGGACCCAGGGGCGATCGAGCGAGGCGGTCGGAGCCCTCCCTGCCGTGCCGCCCGTCGTGCGGCCCCTGGGCCCCGGCTCTGCGGCGCGCCAGGCCTTCGGCCTGCCGCACCTTGTCCGGGGCACGAGGCCGAGCATCGGGAGAGACGTTTCATCCCTCGGCATGCGCCGCCGGAGCATGTCGGATCACCCCGTGGTCTTCTGGCCCATCGCGATGGCGTTGACGGTGAGGAGGAGGGCGTCGAGCGTCGCGGCGTCGGGTGTCTTCGGGTCGGGGGCGGCGCGGTAGCGGCGCAACAGGCGCACCTGCTCGCGGTGCAGCCAGTCGAGCCCGCGCGCCCGCATGCGGGTGATCCGCAGGATGCGCGGGCGGCGCTCCTCCACGGGCGCCCCGAACAGCGCCGCGACGGCGTCGCGGGTGCGGGCGTGCTCGGCCAGGATCGTCGCCATGATGCGGTCGCGCAGCGCGTCGTCCTCGACCAGCGAGGCGTAGAGCGCCATGATCTCGGGGTTCGCCATCATCAGGCTCGCCTCGACATTGTGGAGCACGTAGCCGAGGAAGCGCCAGCGCGGCAGCACGGCCCGGATCGCGGCGAAATCGTCGGGCCGCTCGCGGCGCAGCCCGTCCAGCGCGCTGCCGACACCGTACCAGCCGGGCAGATGAAAGCGCGCCTGGCTCCACGAGAACACCCACGGGATGGCGCGCAGATCGGCGATCGCGGTGCGGCCGGTGCGGCGGCTCGGGCGCGAGCCGATGCGGGCCTGCTCGATGGCGTCGATGGGCGTCGCGGCGCGGAAGAAGTCGACGAAACCGTCGGCGCCGACCAGGGCCCGATAGGCCTCGTAGCTGCGCGTCACCACCTCCTGCCAGACGTCGCGCAGCGGGTGCGGCGGCACCGGCCCGCCGCGATGCAGGAGCGAGGTGCGGGTGACGCCAGCCAAGAACCGCTCCAGATGGAAGGTCGCGGTGACCCGGTTGGCGTATTGCTGGGCGATCATCTCGCCCTGCTCGGTGACCCGCAGGCGGCCCTGCAGGGTGCCGGCCGGCAGCGCGTCGAGGAAGGCGTGCGTCGGGCCGGCGCCGCGCCCGATGGTGCCGCCGCGGCCGTGGAAGAAGGCGATCCGTACGCCGTGCCTGCGAGCCACTGCGGCGAGCCGCTCCTCGGCGCGATGCAGGCCCCAGTGGCTGGCCAGGATGCCGCCGTCCTTGTTGGAGTCGCTGTAGCCGAGCGTGACGCCGCATTCCGGTGTCGCCCGGCCGTCCCGCACGCGGATGTGCTCCAGGGTCGCCTTGGTCACCGGATGCGACAGGAAGCCGTCCAGGATGGTGTCGCAGGCGGAAAGGTCGTCGATGGTCTCGAACAGCGGCACCACGGGCAGCATGCAGGCGGGACCGAGGGCGGTCTCGACCAGCAGCCCGCCCTCGCGGGCGAGCAGATACATGGCGAGCAGGTCGGCGACGCCGCGCGTCATGCTGACCACCATCGGGCCGACGCCGTCGGCGCCGTGCCGCTCGATGTGGCCGCGCAGCCCGTGCAGCATGCGCACCGTCATGTCGGCCTCGCCGTCGAGCCGGGTGTGGACGCCCGTGAACGGCCGCGGGCTCTTCAGCTCGGCGTTCAGGAAGGCGAGCTTCTCGGCCTCGCTCCACTCCGGATAGTCGGTGCGCGGGCTGCCGGCGGCGGCGAGCAGGCCGGCGATGGCGCGGTCGTGATAGGAGCTGTTCTGGCGCAGGTCGAGGCGAGCGAAGTGGAAGCCGAACACCCGCACCTGCGCCGTGACGGGCCGCACGTCGGCCGAGGCGACATGCGCGGCGCCGGCCTCGGTCAGCGCGGTCTCCAGCGCGACGAGATCCTCGACCAGCGCGTCCGGTGCGGCATACGCGCCCGGA
The DNA here is from genome assembly GCF_016653355.1 of Rhodoplanes elegans. GTDB lineage: Bacteria > Pseudomonadota > Alphaproteobacteria > Rhizobiales > Xanthobacteraceae > Rhodoplanes > Rhodoplanes elegans. Next base: position 15,611 of record NZ_NHSK01000045.1, read on the forward strand.
GTCTCGCGGCCGAGCTTGGTCTGCTCCAGCCGCGCGATCATCAGGTTCACCATCTGCCGCCACGGCTCGCGCGGATTGCGGGCGATGGCGGCGCGGCTCGGCTCGCCCAACAGGGAGGCGGTCGACGCGAGACGTTCGCGAAGACCGGCCGGGATCGCCTCGCCGTCGGCCGCGAGACTGATCTTCTGGGCGAGCTGGCCGAGCCGCGTCTGCAGGAGACGCAGCGCCCCGGCGCGCAGCCGTTCCAGCATCCGCACCGTCACCTCGGGCGTCACGCCCGGATGGCCGTCGCGGTCGCCGCCGACCCAGGTGCCGAAGCCGAGTCGCGGCAACGCCGGGGGCGCCGACGCCGGCCCTGTGGCTCCGGCGCCGAAGACGTCGCGCCAGGCCTGCTGGAAGCGCAGGTCCAGGAGCTCGACGACGTCCGGGAACACCTGCTCCAGATAGTGGAAGACGGTGCGGATCTCGTTGTCGAGGGCGGGCCGTTCGAGCTGGATCTCGCCGGTGCGCCACAGCCGCTGCAGCGCCGCCTTCAGGCGCTGGGCGTGGATGCCGCGCTCGATGTCGGTGAACGAGCGGGTCTCGCGCTCCAGCAGCAGCAGATAGACGGCGCGGTGATGCTCCAGCACGGTCGAGCGCTTCGCCTCGGTCGGATGGGCGGTGAGCACCGGCTCGAACACCGTGTCGGCGATCGTCTCGCGGATCGTCGCCTCGTCGTGGCCGCGGGCGACGAGATCGCCGAGATCGTGCCGCCACAGGCCGCGCTCGCGCTCGTGGCGCTGCGCCTCGGCGCGGCGGCGGATCTGGTTGGCCGTGTTCTCCTCGACGATGTTGAGGAGCTGGAAGGCGATCGACAGCGCCTCGCAACGCTCGACCGCGCCGGAGCGGACGGGTCCGAGCGGCAGCGCCTCGTCTCCGTCGGCGAAGCAGCGGCGGACGAACTCCGCGACTCCGGTCGCCGGCCGCGACTCCTCGACGACGTCGCAGAAGGCATCGAGCATGTAGGCCGAGTCGGCCGCCCACTTGGCGAAGCCTTCGCGGACGGGATCGAAATCGGGATCGGGACTATCCATGGCGATGTTCCAGCGGCGACACACGGGCGACCGCGGTCACGGGCAATTCGGGTTCTGATGATCGATGATGCGTCGAGCGACTGCACGACGTTCGAATATCGAGTTCCTACAATACCGGGCTTTTGCCGACGATGCGGCTCCTGCGTTCCCCTCCCCCCGCGCGCAAAGCGCGTGGCGGGAAGGGGTCAGGGGTGGGG
>NZ_NHSK01000046.1 GCF_016653355.1 Rhodoplanes elegans
GCCGAGGCCGAGCCCGAGCCGCCGGTGCTCGGCCCGGCCGGCTGCGAGACGCGCGAGCTCGTCAAGCTCACCGCGATCCGGCTGCCGGGCGGCGGCCGCATCGCGATCCACGCGCCGTTCCAGCCGCAGACGCGGCTGCGCTGCACGATGGCCGAAGCCTTCGCCCAATGGGTGCGCGAGGACGTGGTGGCGCTGACCGCGTCGGCCGGCCCGATCACGGGTCTCCTGGTCGATTCGTCGACCGAGTGCCGCACCCGCAACCGCGTCGTCGGCGCCAAGATGAGCGAGCACGGCACCGGCAACGCGATCGACGTGCGGGCCGTCAGCTTCGGCGGCGGCCGCAATCTGGTGCTGACCGACCACCTGGCCGACAAGGGCGTGCGCACGGCGCTCGCCGAGTCGGTCTGCGGGCGGTTCATGACGGTGCTCGGACCGGGCTCGGACGGCTACCACGAGAGCCACGTGCATCTCGATCTCGCCGAGCGACGCAGCGGCACGCGGCTGTGCAAATGGGAGGTGCGCGACGCCTCCTGGAAGCCGCCGGCCAAGCCCAAGCCGGACGCCAAGCCGCCGGACGCCAAGCCGGGCAAGCCCGCCAAGCCGGCTCCGACCGAGGAGCCCGACGCCGAGCCCGAGGCCGAGCCGGATGCCGCCGCGCCGGCCGCCGCGGCGGCGGCGGAGGAGTGATGCCGATCACGCCGCTCCGAACAGGAGCCGGACGTAGTCGCGATAGGCGAGCACCTGGCCGGGCAGCACGGCCGGCTCGCGCAGCAGCTTCGCCAGCACGATGCCGCCCTCCACCAGGGTCGCCGCCATGTCGGCGACGGCGTCGAGGTCGGTCGGCAGCCGCGGCGGCGTCCGCTCGGCGATGCGGTCGAGGCGGGCGCGGAAGCGCACCCGCCAGGCCAGCACGCCGGCGCGGTTGAGGTCGCGGATCTCCTGGTCGAAGAGCTGCTCCTGATAGCAATAGGACGCCGCGAGGCACCCCGGATGCGCGCCCGGCAGATCGGCCAGCATCTCGGCGAACAGCTTCAGGAAGATCAGGTAGCCGTGCAACGGGTCGTCGCTGAGCGCGTCGGCGCGGGCGAACAGGCCGTCCAGGATCTCCTCGTCGCGCTCAAGATAGCGTCGCAACAGGGCTTTGGCGAGCTCGCCCTTGTCCTTGAAATGATAGAAGAAGCCGCTCTTGGTCAGGCCCGTCGCCGCGATCAGCTCGTCGATCGAGGTGGCGGCGAAGCCCTTCGCCAGCACGGCGGCCTCGGCGGCGGCGAGGAGGCGCTCGCGGGTCTCGCCGCGCCGGCGCGGACGGGTCTGGGACATCGCGGTCGACATCGGCGGGGGCTCCGGTTCGCGGCGATCGCGAACTGTACCACGGGTACGGTTTCGTCGGCGGGGTGCCGGCGCGGGTCGGTCCGGCTCCGCGCACCTGCGCCATAAGCGGTTGAAATCAGGACTGACGCCTTCGTGAACCGGGCCGCACCATGGGTTCACTGATGCCGCGACGGACGGGCCGATAGGGTCCAGGCCGAATTTCCGCACGACACCAGCGGCGCGTCGCGCCGGGAGGCTCCCCCATGACCGTCACGGACATCCGCGGCCACCGCCTGACCGGAGCGAGTGCTCCCGCGGCCCGCCATTACGACACCGCCGTGCAGGAGCTCGTGCTGCTGCGCGACGACCCGGTGGCGACCGTCGACGCGGCCCTCACCGACAGCCCGGATTTCGTGATGGCGCACGCCCTGAAGGCGTGGCTGCATCTGCTCGGCACCGAGCCGGCCGGCCTGCCGGTGGCGCGCGCCGCGCTCGCCGCCGTCGCCGACCGGGCGACGACCGATCAGGAGCGCGGCCATGTCGCGGCGCTCGCCCATCTCGTCGACGGCCGCTGGCACGCGGCGGCGCGCGTGCTGGAGGACGTCACGATCGTCCATCCGCGCGACCTCCTCGCGCTGTTCGCCGGCCACCAGCTCGACTTCTTCCGCGGCGACTCCCGCATGCTGCGCGACCGCATCGCGCGCGCCCGGCCGGCCTGGTCGCCGGCCGTGCCCCAGCATCACGCCGTGCTCGGCATGGCGGCCTTCGGGCTGGAGGAGACCGGCGCCTATGCCGAGGCCGAGCGGGCCGGCCGGGCCGCCGTCGAGACGGAGCCGCGCGACGCCTGGGCCCAGCACGCCGTCGCCCATGTGATGGAGATGCAGGGCCGCACCGACGAGGGCATCGCCTGGATGCGGCGCCGGCCGGACGCCTGGTCGGACGGCAGCTTCCTGGCCGTGCACAACTGGTGGCACCTCGCGCTCTATCACCTGGAGCGGGGCGAGATCGATGCCGTCAAGGACCTCTACGACGGCCCGATCCGGGGCGGGCAGGCGACCCTGATCCTGGAGATGATCGACGCCTCGGCGATGCTGTGGCGCCTGCATCTTCGTGGCATCGATGTCGGCGACCGCTTCGCCGTTCTCGCCGATGCCTGGGAGCCTGTCGCCGGGGCCGGGCTCTACGCCTTCAACGACGTGCACGCCGTGATGGCCTTCGTCGGTGCCGGCCGCCCGGACTCGGCGGCGCGCGTGATGGAGGCGCAGCGCGTCGCCATGGAGGGGGCGGGGGACAACGCGGCGTTCACGCGCGAGGTCGGCCGGCCCGTGACGGAGGCGATCGTCGCCTTCGGCGAGGGGCGCTTCGCCGAGACGGTGCGGCTGCTGCGCGCGGTGCGCGGCATCGCCCATCGGTTCGGCGGCAGTCATGCCCAGCGCGACGTGATCGACCTGACCCTGATCGAGGCGGCGCTGCGGGCGGGCGACGGCGGGCTGGCGGCGGCCTTGGCGGCCGAGCGGACCGCGGCGAAGCCGGAGAGTCCGCTCGCCCGGCTGTTCCGCCTGCGGGCCGAGACACTCGGCGCGGCCGCGTAGCCCGCCGCCGGCCGGGTCTACTCCGGGCGGGTCGACTCCGGGCGGGATCGCCCGGACGCGGTGTCAGGCGTAGCGGCCGTGGCAGTGCTTGTACTTCTTGCCCGAGCCGCACGGGCAGGCCTCGTTGCGGCCGACCTTGCCCCAGGTGGCGGGGTTCTTGGGATCGCGCGCCGCGGCCTCGACGGTGTCGCCGTCCTGGCGGCTGCCGAGCAGGACGCCGACCTCGGCCGGTGCGAACTCGTTCTCGCCCGTGGAGGGATCGAGCTTGGTCGCCTCCATGTAGGGGAGCTGCGCCTCGTCGGGCTGCTGCTGGACGATCTCGACCCGCATCAGCTGCGACGTCACGGCCTCGCGGAGGTTCTGGCTCATCGCCTCGAACAGGGCGAAGGCCTCGGCCTTGTACTCGTTGAGCGGGTCGCGCTGGGCGTAGCCGCGCAGGCCGACGACGTTGCGCAGATGGTCGAGCATCACGAGATGCTCGCGCCACAGGTGATCGAGCGACTGCAGGAGGATCGACTTCTCGACGTAGCGCAGGACGTCGGGGCCCCACTGGGCCGCCTTGGCGGCCATGTGCTCGTCCGCCTTGCGTTCGATGCGCGCGGTCAGCTCCTCGTCGGCGATGCCCTCTTCCTTGGCCCAGTCGTGCACCGGCAGGTCGAGGCCGAGCACGCGCTTGAGCTCCTCCTCCAGGCCGGGCGTGTCCCACTGCTCCGGATAGGCGTTCTCGGGGACGTGCTTGCCGACCAGGTCGTCGACCACGCTGTGGCGCATGTCGGTGACGACCTCGTTGGTCACCTCGTCGCGCATCCAGTCGATGCGCTGCTCGAAGATGACCTTGCGCTGGTCGTTCATCACGTTGTCGAACTTCAGGAGGTTCTTGCGCAGGTCGAAGTTGCGCGCCTCGACCTTCTGCTGCGCCTTCTCCAGCGCCTTGTTGATCCACGGATGGACGATCGCCTCGTCCTCGCGCAGGCCGAGCTTCTGCAGCATGCCGTCGAGCTTGTCCGACCCGAAGATGCGCATCAGGTCGTCTTCGAGCGACAGGAAGAACTTCGAGTGGCCGGGGTCGCCCTGGCGGCCGGAGCGGCCGCGCAGCTGGTTGTCGATGCGGCGCGATTCGTGGCGCTCGGTGCCGAGCACGTAGAGGCCGCCGGCGGCGAGCGCCTTCTCCTTCAGGCGCGACACCTGGGCCTTGATCTCCTCGATGCGGGTGTGGCGCTCGGCCTCGTCGGCGACGTCGGCGAGCTCCTGGCGGACCCGCATGTCGGCGTTGCCGCCGAGCTGGATGTCGGTGCCGCGGCCGGCCATGTTGGTGGCGATCGTGACGGCGCCGGGCACGCCGGCCTGCGACACGATATAGGCCTCCTGCTCGTGGTAGCGCGCGTTCAGGATGGCGAACACCTTGGCCTTGGTGGCGCCCTCGTCGCCCGAATACAGCGCCGCGAAGGCGTTCGGGTCGGTGAAGTCGTGCGCCTCCCAGCCCTTGGCCCGCAGCATGTCGGCGAGCTGCTCGGACTTCTCGATCGAGGTGGTGCCGACCAGCACGGGTTGGCCGCGCTCCTTGCAGTCCTCGATCAGCGTCAGGATCGCCCGGTTCTTCTCGGCGGCGGTGCGGTAGACCTCGTCGTCGTCGTCGACGCGCTGCATCGGCAGGTTGGTCGGCACCTCGACGACCTCGAGATTGTAGATGTCGAGGAACTCGTCCGCCTCGGTCTGCGCCGTGCCGGTCATGCCGGCCAGCTTCTCGTACATGCGGAAGTAGTTCTGGAACGTGATCGAGGCGAGCGTCTGGTTCTCGGGCTGGACCGGCTGGCGCTCCTTGGCCTCGAGCGCCTGGTGGAGGCCCTCGGAGAAGCGGCGGCCCGGCATCATGCGACCCGTGAACTCGTCGATGATGACCACCTCGCCGTTGCGGACGATGTAGTCCTTGTCGCGCTGGAACAGCTTGTGGGCGCGCAGCGCCTGGTTGACGTGATGGACGACCGAGACGTTCTCGACGTCGTAGAGCGAGTCGCTCTTGAGCTGGCCGGCCTCGCGCAGCATGCGCTCCATCTTCTCCATGCCGATCTCGGTCATGACGACGGTGCGCTGCTTCTCGTCGACCTCGACGTCCTCCTTTCCGAGCCGCGGGATGAAGGTGTCGATCGTGTTGTAGAACTCGGAGCGGTCGTCGAGCGGGCCGGAGATGATCAGCGGCGTGCGTGCCTCGTCGATCAGGATCGAGTCGACCTCGTCGACGATCGCGTAGACGTGCCCGCGCTGGACCATGTCCTCCAGCCGGTACTTCATGTTGTCGCGCAGATAGTCGAAGCCCAGCTCGTTGTTGGTCCCGTAGGTGACGTCGCAGGCGTACTCGGCCTTGCGCTGCTCGTCGTCGAGCCCGTGCACGATGACGCCGACGGTGAGCCCGAGGAACTTGTAGATTTGGCCCATCCACTCCGAGTCGCGCTTGGCCAGGTAGTCGTTGACCGTGACGACGTGGACGCCGCGGCCCGCGAGCGCGTTGAGGTAGACGGCGAGCGTGGCGACGAGCGTCTTGCCTTCGCCCGTCTTCATCTCGGAGATGGCGCCCTCGTGCAGCACCATGCCGCCGATGAGCTGCACGTCGAAGTGGCGCTGGCCGAGCGTGCGCTTGGCCGCCTCGCGCACGGTGGCGAAGGCCGGCACCAGGATGTCGTCGAGCGTCTTGCCCTCGGCGAGCTCCTTGCGGAACGCTTCGGTGCGCGCGCGCAGCGCCTCGTCGGAGAGGGCGGCGAGCTCGGGCTCGAGCGCGTTGATCTGGTCGACCCGGGGGCGGTAGGCGCGGATGCGCCGGTCGTTCGCGTTACCGAACAGCTTGCGGACGACAGCGCCGAACATCCCGGAGGTCCTTTCTTTAGGCCTCGGGTGGTTCCGGCCCCGAGGAGAATGCGGGCCCGTCCGGATGCGCCGGGCGACCCGCTGTGGCCCGGAGCAGCCCGCGTTCACGGCGCCATCGGGGGAAAAGACGCGGACGCGCGACGTCGCACATCCCACGGGTTACACCGGCGAGCGGTGCACAGATAGGAGGGGGTCCAGGCCTTGTCAATCCGGCCCGGACCCCGCGAAAAGCCGCTCCGGCCTTGCCGGTCAAGGCTTTGTCATGACGAACGTGTCATCGTCCGTGCCGCAATCATGCCGTCGTTTGTCGATAGCAGACCTTCCGGTTGCCAACCGCAGCGCGTTGGGCGAGGGTGCGGGGCCGTCACGGCGGGCGCGAAAGCCCGTCTTTCCCAAGGATTCTCGATGATTACGCAAAGCTTGTCCTCGCGTCCGGGCTGCCCGGCGCGCCGCCGTGCCCGTATCGGGACGGCTCTCCTCGTGACCGCGGCGCTGGTGGCCGGCCCGGCCGTCGCCCAGGCTCCGGCGACGGCGCCCGCCCCGGCCGCCGGCCAGAGTGCGCAGGCCCAGGACCCGGTGGTGGCCAAGATCGACGGCACCGAGATCCGGCAGAGCGACCTCGCGCTCGCCGAGGAGGACGTCGGCTCCAACATCCCGGCCGGCACCCCGGAGGCCAAGCGCGACTGGCTGGTCAACTACCTGACCGACATGATGCTGCTCGCCAAGGCGGCCGAGGCCAAGAAGATCCAGGACACGGCCGACTTCAAGAAGCGCCTCGCCTATGTCCGCAGCAAGGCGCTGATGGAGACCATGCTGCGCGACGCCGGCCAGGCCGGCGCCACGCCGGATGCGATGCAGCACGTCTACCAGGAGGCGGTGAAGCAGATGGGCGAGGAGCAGGAGGCGCATGCGCGCCACATCCTGTTCCGGGTCGCCGACGCGAACGACCAGAAGGCCGCCGCCGCGGCCGAGGCGAAGGCCAAGGAGACGCTCGCCCGGATCAAGAAGGGCGAGGACTTCGCGACGCTCGCCAAGGACCTCACCGAGGATCCGCCCGGCAAGGCCGACGGCGGCGATCTCGGCTGGTTCACCAAGGACCAGATGGTGCCGGAGTTCTCCGAGGCCGCCTTCAAGCTCGACAAGGGCCAGGTCTCCGAGCCGGTGAAGACCGCGTTCGGCTGGCACCTGATCAAGCTCGAGGACAAGCGCAAGCGCGCCGCGCCGCCGTTCGACCAGGTGAAGGACCAGATCGAGACCTTCGTGACCCGCAAGGCGCAGATCGAGCTCCTGAACAAGCTGCGCCAGGAGGCCAAGATCGAGCGGATGGACAAGCCCGAGGCGACGCCCGCCCCGGCGCCCGC
>NZ_NHSK01000047.1 GCF_016653355.1 Rhodoplanes elegans
GCCTCGGCCCCATGACGTTCTCGGCCGTACCCTCCCCCCCGACCTCCCCGGCTCGCCCGGGACGGGCGCCCGTGCTCATCGTGCCGTACATGTGGATCGGCGATTTCGTCCGCTGCCACAGCGTGGTGCGTCTCCTGAAGGAGCAGGATCCGGACCGGCCCATCGACGTGCTCACCACCGCGATGGTTGCGCCCCTTCTCGACTACATGCCCGGCGTGCACAAGGGCGTGGTGGCGGATCTGCCGCGCGGGCGCCTCGCCTTCGCGGAGCACCGGGCGCTCGCCGCACGGCTGAAGCCCGAGGGTTACGGCCAGGCGCTGATCATGTCGCGCAAGTGGAAGGCGGCACTGGCGCCGTTCCTGGCCGGCATCCCGGTGCGCACCGGCCTTCTGGGCGAGATGCGGTTCGGCGTCGTCAACGACCTGCGCTTCGGCGAGAAGCGGCTGCCCCGGATGATCGACCAGTGCGCCGTGCTGGCGCTGCCGCGGAACGCACCGCGGCCGGCCGAATGGCCGGTGCCGCAGCTCGTCGTCCCGGCCGCCGAGGTTTCGGCCTGGCGGCAGCGCCTGGGGCTGACGGGCGGGCGGCCCGTGGCGGCGCTCGCGCCCGGCGCGGTCGGCCCGTCGAAGCGCTGGCCGGCCGAATACTACGGCGAGGTCGCCAGGCAGCTCGCCGCCGAGGGCTTCGAGATCTGGGTGCTGGGCGGCCCCGGCGAGAAGGCGCAGGCCGAGGAGATCGCCGGGCGCGGCGGCGAGCGCGTGCGCGACCTCACCGGCACGGATCTGCGCAACGCCATTCTCGGGCTGGCCGCCGCCGATGTCGTCGCCTCGAACGATTCCGGCCTCCTGCACGTCGCCGCGGCGATCGGCACGCCGACGGTCGGCATCTTCGGCCCGACCAGCGCCTGGCACTGGGCGCCGCTCAACCCGATCGCCGCCACCATCGAGACGACGACGGACGTGCCGTGCCGACCTTGCCACAAGCCGACCTGCCGCATGGGCCACCACGCCTGCATGCGGGACATACCGGCTGCGCGCGTGCTGGCGGCCGTTCAGCACGCGCGCCGCACGGTTCCGGCCTGAATCGCGCGCCGGCGCGCCGCACATCCGTGGCGGTCCCGACTTACGCACGCCAGTGCGGTGCTGTACGACCGTGCTGCTCGTGACGTCTGCCGTCGACCCGCCTTCGCGCGCCCGGCATTCGCGCAACGGACGTGCCCATGACGTCTCCCGACGGCGCCGAGGCCTGCCGCGTCTCACCGGATCGCCTCCGGGCTTTCGCCTGCGCCGTCTATCGCACGCTCGGCCTCGCCGACGACGACGCGCGTCTCTGCGCCGACACGCTGGTCCAGGCCGATCTCTGGGGCCATCAGAGTCACGGCGTGCTGCGCCTGCCCTGGTACGCGGCACGGCTGAAGGCGGGTGCGTGTGATCCGCGTGCAAAACCCGAGATCGTGACCGACGCCGGCGGCCTCGCCGTGATCGACGGCCATCACGCGATGGGTCAGGTGGTGGCGGCGATCGGCGCGCGGGAGGCGATCGCCCGCGCCAAGCGGCACGGCATCGCCGCGGTGGCGATGCGGAACTCCAATCACTTCGGCACCGCGATGTACTTCACCCTGATGGCGCCACCGCAGGGCTGCGTGGCGTTTCTCGCCACCAATGCGAGCCCGGCGATGGCGCCGTGGGGCGGTCGCGAGAAGACGGTCGGCACCAATCCCTGGTCGTGGGCGGCGCCGGCCGGCGCGCGCGCGCCGCTCGTTCTCGACATCGCCAACACGGGCGTCGCACGCGGCAAGATCTATCTCGCCAAGCAGGAGGGCCGGCCGATCCCGGAGGGCTGGGCCATTACGGCGGACGGCGCGCCGACCACCGATCCGACGGAAGCGATCGCCGGCGTGATCCTGCCGATGGCGCAGCACAAGGGCTACGGCATCGCGCTCGTGATGGACATGCTGGCCGGCGTGCTCACCGGCAGCGCCTTCGGGGCGGACGTTCACGGCCCCTATCAGAGCGAGCACAAGAGCGGCGCCGGTCATCTGATGATCGCGATCGATATCGCGGCCCTGCAGCCGCGCGCGCTGTTCGAGGCCCGCATGGACGAGCTGATCACGTCGCTGAAGCGCGTGCCGACCGCGCAGGGCTTCGACGAGATTCTCTATCCGGGCGAGCGCGAGGCCCGCGACGACGCCGCGAACCGCCGGACCGGGCTGGCGCTGCCGGCCGACACCCGCACCGATCTCGCCCGGCTCGCGGCCGAGATCGGGCTCGCCGACACGCTGCCGTTCTGACAAGGTCTCCACCATGCCGACCGCGATCGTCCTCCCCCTTCGCACCTGCGAGACGACGCCTCCGCGACGCCCGGGACTCGCGTCAGCTCCGTGTAAGGATCCGCCCGCGCCGCAATCGCTTGACGAACGCCCAGACCTGCTTCAACGGAGCTGACAGCGGCATCGACCGCGTGCTCCAGCCCACGCCGCTGGAAAGGAAACCGTCCATGACATCTTTCGCGCCGACACGAACTGCGCTGCTTCTCGCGGGGCTCGCTCTCGCGAGCCCGTTGGCCGTCGGTCCGGCCTCCGCCTGGGAGCCGAAGGGACAGGGCGAGTGCATCGCCCCGGCCAATCCCGGCGGCGGCTGGGACATCACCTGCCGCACCGCCTCGACGGTTCTGCAGAAGACCGGCGCCTTCAAGGGCTCGATCTACGTCACCAACATGCCGGGCGGCAGCGGCGCCGTGGCGATCGCCAACGTCGCGACCAAGCGCAAGGGCGACACCAACCTGATCGTCTCGGCCTCGAACGCCCTCACCTTCACGGTGGCGCTCGGCCGCACGCCCTACACGTTCAAGGAGGTGATGCCGCTCGCCCAGGTCGGCGCCGAGCTCGGCGGCTTCTTCGTGACGGCGGACTCCAAGTACAAGACCCTCGCCGACGTCACGGCGGCCATGAAGGCCGATCCGAAGTCCGTCACCTTCTCGGGCGGCTCCGCCCCCGGCGGCCAGGACCACATGAAGGTCGCGCTGTTCGCCAAGGCGATCGGGGTCGAGCCGACCAAGGTCGTCTACGTGCCGTTCCAGGGCGGCGGCGAGGCGCTCACCTCGATGCTCGGCGGCCACACCCAGATCGCCGCGCTCGACGTCTCCGAGGCCTCCGGCCAGCTCGAGGCCGGCAAGATCCGCGGCCTCGCGGTGCTCTCCGACAAGCGCTCCACCAAGTTCCCCGACATCCCGACCGCGACCGAGCAGGGCGCCGCCGTCAACTACGTGATCTGGCGCGGCTACTACATGGCCCCGGGCGTGCCGAAGGAGGCCTACGACTGGTGGATCGAGACCATGAAGAAGATGGTCGCCTCCCCGGAGTTCGCCGCCGAGCGCGAAAAGCTCGGCTGGGAGCCGACCACCCGCTTCGGTGACGAGTTCGCCAAGTACGTGAACGAGGAGGCGGCGCAGTACCGCGTCCTCCTGAAAGAGCTCGGCTTCCTGAAATAGGCCGCCCGGCCGCGGCCCGGCGCATCGACGCGCCGGGCCGCGGACCCCGCATCGCACGAACGGGCAAGGATGAGCTCCATGGACGTCGCCACCCGCGGGTCGCTGCGCACCCGCCTCGAAGGCCTGGTGATCCTTCTGGTCGCCGGCGCATACCTCTTCGAGACCTTCAACATCCCGGACTTCTATCAGCTCCCCGACACGCCGGGGCCGAAGACGTTTCCGGAGCTCCTGGGTCTCGTCTTCGCCGTGATGGGGCTGTGGCTCCTCGTCTCGCCGGCCGACCTCATGGCCCGCATGCGCGCCAAGCGCGACGGCACCGCGCCGGCCGCCGGCGAAGCCGCCGCGGCGCCGCAGGGCAACCTGCTCGCCCGGCTCGGGCTCGACTGGTACTTCGTCGCGCTGTGGGGCGTCGTCCTCGCCTATCTGTGGTTCATGCCGGACGTCGGCTTCCCGGTCGCGACCTTCGTCCTCCTGTTCGCCTTCACCTGGCTGCTCGGCGAGAAGCGCCTGCACATTCTGCTCAGCCTCTCGCTCGGCGTGACCCTGGTGGTGTTCTTCGGCTTCAAGTACGGCCTGAACGTGCGCCTGCCGCTCGGCGTGCTCGAGCTCCTGGCCTGGTGAGGACGCGATCATGTTCGAGCATCTCCTGAACGGCTTCGCGGTCGCCCTCCTGCCCCTCAATCTCCTCATCGCGCTGTGCGGCTGCCTGGTCGGCACGCTGATCGGCGTGCTGCCGGGCCTCGGGCCCACGGCGACGCTCGCCATGCTGATCCCGCTGGTGTTCAGCATGCCGCCCGCGACCGCGCTGATCCTGCTCACCTCGGTCTATTACGGCTCGATGTACGGCGGCTCGACCACCTCGATCCTGGTCAACATCCCGGGCGAATCCGCCTCGGTGATCACCACGATCGACGGCCACAAGATGGCCATGCAGGGCCGCGCCGGCCCGGCGCTCGCCGTCGCGGCGATCGGCTCGTTCATCGCCGGCACCTTCTCGGTGCTGATGCTGACCTTCGTCGGCGCGCCGATCGCCCGCTACGCCCTGCTGTTCGGACCGGCCGAGTTCTTCGCCCTGATGGTGTTCGGCCTGTGCACGGTGGCGAGCCTGACCGGCACCAACGTGACCAAGTCGATCATCTCGACCTGCCTCGGCCTGATGATCGCGACCATCGGCATCGACCTCGTCTCCGGCGCGGCGCGCTTCACCTTCGGCAACCCGTTCCTGCAGGACGGCGTCGACTTCGTCGTCGTCGCCATCGGCATGTTCGCGCTGACCGAGGTGGTGATCACGGCGCGCGAGGTGCACGAGGGCACCCGGGCCCAGATCGTCAAGGCCGGCAAGGTGTGGATCTCGTGGTCGGAGTTCCTCTACAGCCTGCCGGCGATCCTGCGCGGCACCGTGTTCGGGTTCGTCATCGGCATGCTGCCGGGCGCCGGGGCGACGCTCTCGACCTTCATCGCCTACAATCTCGAGAAGCGCGTCTGCAAGCACCCCGAACGGCTCGGCACCGGCGACATCCGCGGCGTCGCCAATCCGGAATCGGCCAACAACGCGGCGAGCGGCGCCTCGCTGGTGCCGCTCCTCACGCTCGGACTGCCGGGCGGTGGCGCCACGGCCGTGATGCTCGGCGCCCTGATGATGCTCGACATCACGCCCGGCCCGCTGATGTTCGAGAAGCACGGCGCCATCGTGTGGACGCTGATCGCCAGCATGTATGTCGGCAACACGCTGCTGCTGCTGCTCAACTGGCCGCTGGTCAACGTCTTCGCCAGGGTCATGCGCATCCCGGCCATGTACCTGATGCCGACCGTGCTGGTGATCTCGACCATCGGCGTGTGGTCGCTCAGCTACAGCGCCGTCGACCTGGTGCTGACCGGCGCCGCCGGCCTGCTCGGCTACTACATGCGGGTCAACAAGTATCCGGTCGAGCCCCTGATCCTCGGCCTGATCCTCGGCGGCCGGCTCGAGCAGGCCTATCGTCAGGCCCTGATCATCTCCAAGGGATCGAACATGATCTTCCTGGAGAAGCCGATCTCCCTCGGCCTGCTGGTCTGTGCCGTCGCCTTCCTGTTCCTGCCGATGCTGCTCAAGCGCTCCAAGCAGTACAAGGCCGCGGCGGAGACCGCCGAGGCGGCGTGATCGTCGCGACGACGTTCGCATCCACGAAGCCCGGCGCCTCGCGGCGCCGGGCTTTTTCGTGTAGGAGGGGCCGAACCACGAGGAGATCACGTTGCCGTCCGACATCGTCCTGGTCACCGGAGCCAGCGGTTTCTTGGGGGCCGCCGTCGCCACGGTGCTGCGCCGCGAGGGCTTCGCCGTGCGCGTGCTGGTGCGGCCGACGAGCCCGCGCGACAATCTCTCGCCGCAGGACGAGGTCGTCACCGGCGACGTCACCGACGCGGCCTCGCTCGCGCGCGCCATGCACGGCGTGCGCCACGTGTTTCACGTCGCCGCCGACTACCGGTTGTGGGCGCCGGACCCGAGCGTGCTGTTCCGCGTCAACGTGGACGGCACCCGCCTGGTGATGGAGGAGGCGCTGCGCGCCGGCGTCGAGCGCGTCGTCTACACGTCGAGCGTCGCGACGCTGAAGCTGGCCGTCGGCGTCGTCGCCGACGAGACCATGCCGCTCGACGCGGACGCCGCGATCGGCGCCTACAAGAAGAGCAAGGTGTTGGGCGAGCGCGTCGTCGAGGAGATGGTGGCGCGTGAAAAGCTGCCGGCCGTGATCGTCAACCCGTCGACGCCGATCGGTCCGCGCGACATCAAGCCGACGCCGACCGGCCGCATCATCGTCGAGGCGGCGGCGGGCCGCATGCCGGCCTTCGTCGACACCGGCCTCAACCTCGCCCATGTCGACGACGTCGCCGCCGGGCACCTGCTCGCCTTGCGGCGAGGCGCGGTCGGCGAGCGCTACATTCTCGGCGGCGAGAACGTCTTCCTGCGCGACCTCTTGATCGAGATCGCCGGCCGGGTCGGCCGCCGGCCGCCCCGCATCGAGCTGCCGCGCCGCGCCCTCTTCCCGCTCGCCTTCGCGGCCGAGGCCGTCGCCAAGCTCACCGGGCGCGAGCCCTTCGTCACGGCCGACGGGCTGCGGCTCGCCAAGTACCGGATGTTCTTCGACGACCGCAAGGCGCGGCGCGACCTCGGCTACGTGTCACGCCCCTGGCAGGAGGGCGTCGCCGACGCGCTCGCATGGTTCCGGCAGGCCGGGATGGTGGGGTGAGGCCCGTCATTCCGGGGCACCGCGCAGCGGCGAGCCCGGAATGACCGGCTTCGTTACGTCTTGGCGAAATCCAGAAACCCGCCCCGCACCGCTCCCGACCGCTCCGCCGTCGTGATCACGTCGGCTTCGGTGAGGGCCGCCAGCTCGTCGGCGTAACGATAGCCTTCGGCATGGCCCGGGAACGTGTCAGTGGTCGCCGGGTGGAAGTAGATCTCGGTGTCGCCCTCCGGCAGGCGCGCGAGCAGCGCGGCCGTGCGGGCGGCCGTCATGGCGCCCGACCAGGCGAGCCCAAAGACCTGATCCGGAATCTTCAGACCCGCCTTTCGCGCCCGCGCCCTGAGCATTCCGGCCCACCACGCCGTCGCCTTGGCACCGAGCGGCGAGGCGCCCTGCTCGCAGGCGTCGACGATCTTCGCCGGCTCGACCGGCAGGCGCAGCCCTTTCACGCCGGCCTTATGCGCCTCGTCGATCACGGCGGAGAGGATCGTCGGATGCAGATGAAAGTGCTTGTGGGCGTTGACGTGATCGAGCGTCAGCCCGGTCTCGCGGAACGCCGAGAACTGCGCCGCGACCTCGGCCCGCATCTGGCTCTTCACCCGCGAAACGCCGAAGATCTCGAACGCCAGCCGCACCATGTCGCTGCGGAAATTGCCATGCGCGTCGATAAGGGCCGGCACCTGATCACGTGGCAGCACGGGGCGGGCCTCGAGCAGCACCACGTGCAGCCCGACCTTCAGATCGGGAAGGCGCCGGGCGCGGGCGACCGCGTCGGCCGCCGCCGGCGCGCCGACCATCAGGCTCGCGGCGGTGAGAATGCCGTCGCGATGCGCCTCCTCGATGCCCGCGTTCACCTCGACGGCGAGCCCGAAGTCGTCGGCCGTGACCACGAGGCGTTTCATGACGAGGCGAGACCTCTCAGGTCTTCCCCTCTCCCCTCGCGGGAGAGGGTGGCCGCGCGAAGCGCGGACGGGTGAGGGGGCGTGCCACGTGCTCGGAGCAAGAGGAGAGCCCCCTCACCCGGCTCGGACCTTCGGTCCGCGCCACCCTCTCCCACGAGGGGAGAGGGTCGGCAGAGCCCGCGGCTCGGCCGTCGTCACATGAAATCAGCTCAGCACGCCTGGGCTTCCTTGCGCTCGCGCAGGAAGCGGAAGAACTCGACGCCTTCGCGCAGGCGGCGCTTCATCATCTGGGGCGAGCGCACCATCTCGGAGACGATCGAGGCGATCTTCGGCGCGCGCAGATAGAAGCGGCGATAGAAGTCCTCGACCGAGCCGAAGATCTCGGTGTGCGAGAGGTGCGGGTAGTTCATCGCCGCCGCCTGCACGCCGTGCTGCGAAACGAGCTGCATGTTCTCGTCGAGCAGCCAGCCCTTCTCGATCGCCTCGGCGTAGAGATGCGTGCCCGGATAGGGCGCGGCGAGCGACACCTGGATGGTGTGCGGATTGATCTCGGTGGCGAATCGGATCGTCTCCTCGATCGTCTCCTTGGTCTCGCCCGGCAGGCCGAGGATGAAGGTGCCGTGGATCTGGATGCCGAGGTCGTGGCAGTCCTTGGTGAACTTTTTGGCCACCTCGATCCGCATGCCCTTCCGGATGTTGTGCAGGATCTGCTGATTGCCCGACTCGTAGCCGACGACGAGCAGCCGCAGGCCGTTGTCCTTCATCACCTTCAGGGTCTCGCGCGAGACGTTGCCCTTGGCGTTGCACGACCACATGATGCCGAGCTTGCCGATCTCGCGCGCCAGCGCCTCGACGCGCGGCGCGTTGTCGGTCAGCGTGTCGTCGTCGAAGAAGAACTCCTGCACCTGCGGGAAGGCGTGCTTCGCGTAGCGAAGCTCCTCCATCACGTGGCCGACGCTGCGCACGCGGTAGCGATGCCCGCCGATCGTCTGCGGCCACAGGCAGAACGAGCAGCGCGACTTGCACCCGCGGCCCGTGTAGAACGACAGGTAGGGGTGGCGCAGATAGCCGGAGAAATAGTTCTCGATGACCAGATCGCGCTTGTAGACCGGGCTGACGAACGGCAGCGCGTCCATGTCCTCGAGGATCTCGCGATCCGGATTGTGGGTGATCACGCCGTCGCGGTTGCGCCAGGAGATGCCCTTCACGCTGGCGAGGTCGCGGCCTTCCGCGATCTCCTTCACGGTGAAGTCGAACTCCTCGCGCGCCACGAAGTCGATCACGGGCGAGCCGGCGAGGCTGCCGTTCGGGTCGACCATCGCCTTGGCGCCGACCAGACCGATCAGGGCGCTCGGGTTGGCGGCCCGCACGGCCTCGGCGGTGCGGATGTCGGACGAGAAGGACGGCGTCGAGGTGTGCAGCACCACGAGCTCGCGGGTCTTCACCTCGCCCAGCACGTCGTCGATGCCGAGGCGGTGCGGCGGCGCATCGATCAGCTTCGAGCCCTCGACCAGCGCGGCCGGTTGGGCGAGCCACGTCGGGTACCAGAACGAGCGGATCTCGCGCTTGGACTGATAGCGCGCGCCGGCGCCCCCGTCGTAGCCGTCGTAAGAGGGCCCCTGCATGAACAACGTGCGCATCATTTCACGGACTCCCCTTTCGCCGTCGTGCCGGCGATCGTCTTGCGGCCGTCGGGCCCGGCTCCGTCCGTCTCGACGAAGGTGCCGTCCGCCCGCATGCGAAAATCCTGGTCCTTCCAGGTCACCGCGCGGCCGAGGAAACTCGCCACGAACACCGCGAAGGTCAAGAGGTCGCGCAGCGGAACGAGCGGAAGGGCCGGCACGGGACGCGCCAGGGCAACACCCACGCGCCACGCGAGCACGATCCGACACACAATCGCGGCGACCGCAAGGCCGACCGCCGGACGTCCGCCCCCGAACGCGACGGCGAGCAGCGCAGCGGCCAGCGGATGCGTCACCACCGAGCCGAGCCAGCCGGGCGGATCGAGGCTCATCACGGTGCGGGCCCAGCGCAGCTCGTGCGCCCACAACGCGGCAAGGCTCGTCTCGTCGCAGCGATGCAGCACGGCGACCGAGGGCACCACGACGGCCAGCCCTTTCGACCGCACCGCGGCGCCGATCGCGTAGTCGTCGGCGAGCGTGTCGGCGAAGGCCGCAAAGCCGCCGATGGCGTCGAGGGTCTTCCGGTCGAGCGCGATCAGGGCGCCGAAGCAGGGATTGGCGCGGCCGATCTCGAGCCCCAGCACGGCGTTCGGCAGAAAATGCGAGACGAGGCCGAGCGCGACGAGGTCGGACCACACGCCGGCCGCCCCCTCCCCGCCGTAGAGACACGTGACGGCGCCGACGCCGGGCCGCCGCAGCGCCGCGACCACGCGCGAAACATCGTCCGGCCGCAACCGGATGTCGCTGTCGGACACCACCACGACGCCGTGCCGGATTTTTCCGGCCATGTTGATCAGGTTGGAGACCTTGCCGTTGCTGCCGTGCCGGGTCGGATCGATCACGAGGTCGATCCGGACCGCCGGATGCGCCGCGATCAGCCGCTCGACCACGGCGACGGCCGGATCGTCGCGGCGCGCGACGCCGCAGACGATCTGCAGCGGCCCTGGATAGGTCTGGCGGCACCAGGTCGACAGGTCGTCGAAGAGGCCGGGCGGCGCGCCGTGCAGCGGCTTGAGCACGGTCACGCCCGGCGCCGGCTCGCCGGCCGGGACGGTCGGCGAAGGCCGCGCCGCGAAGCGGCCGACCAGCACGGCGGCCGCGATCAGATAGGCGCAGCCGGCGAGCGCCAGCAGCATCAGCAGGAGGGCGATCGGGCCGGCCATGACGCTCACGTCGCCGGCGTGTGCGACGCGGGGCCGGGCGAAGCCGGCTCGCCGGCGGCCGCCGCGCTGCGCCTGGCGCGCCAGCGGCGCCCCTCCATCCACTGCCAGATGAAAAGGCCCGGCAGGCCGGTGGCGAGGTCGGCGACGCGCTTGACCAGCGACAGGGCCATCGCCTGGTCGGGCGGGATGCCGAACACGGCGCACAGCACGATCAACCCGCCCTCCTGGGCGCCGAGCGCGCCGGGGATCGCGAAGGCGGCGCCGCGGATCGCGTGCATCAGGCTCTCGATCACCAGCGCCTCGGCGAGGCTCACCGGATGGCCCATGAACCAGAAGGCGACCAGGACCTCGCCGATGCCGGTCAGCCAGTCGAGATAATGGAGGACGAGGCTGGCGCCCATGCGGCTGCGGCTCGCATGCAGGGCGCGCAGATCGACGAACAGCCGATCGATCTTCTCGCCGACGACACGCGCCCAGTTGCCGCGGAAGCGCGCCAAGAACCAGCCGAACGCCTGGTGGCCGCCGCGCCGCTGGGCGATCCAGAAGCCGACCAGCGCCGGCAGGGCGAGCGCGAGCCCGCCGGCCGCGATCCAGGCGATCGAGGAATCGGCGCCGAGCCAGACCAGTACGGCGAGGCCCGTCATCGCGAACAACGCCTGCGTGACGGCGAGCGCCAGCACGTCGACGATGACGCTGGCGGTCGCGAGCGCGCCCGGCACGCCTACGAAGGTGAGCAGGCGGGCGCCCAGGAGGTCGCCGCCGACCTGGCCGAGCGGCAGGAGCGCGTTGGCCCCTTCGCGCACGAAGCGCAGCGACAGGCAGGTCGTCAGCCGCGGCCGCTCCTTGGGCGGAAACAGCACCCACCAGCCGACGGCGGCGAGGCTCGCCGTGCCGGCGCGCACCAGCACCACGAGGACGATGCCGATGCCGATCGAGCCCACCGCGTCGCGCACCAAGCCGGTGCCCGACCAGACGGTCAGGCCGATCAGCACCGCGATGCCGATCAGAAGGCTCAGAAGCCCGGTGGTGCGAAGCAAGCGCATGCGCCGTCTCGAAAATGGCCCGATCATGCCGGCGCGCAACAGAAGGACCCTTCTCCGCCCTCGTCCTGAGGAGCGGACCGAAGGTCCGCGTCTCGAAGGGCGGGGGAGGCCTCATGGTTCGAAACGCGGCCTGCGGCCGCTCCTCACCATGAGGGGCGAGGCGATCCAATCGCGCAGCAGTCGCAGAGCACGACCCCGAAAGGTGGCTGCCGGTTTTCGGGAAAGATCGTGCTCCGGCTCGAACGACCGGGCCGGCGCGCGTCGCGGCTCACCAGAACTGCTGGAACGTGAACGCGCGGGTGAAGCCGAAGCCGATCGTCACCTGGTCCGGCGAGCCGCGCTGCGTGACGAGCGGCGAATCGGCCGCGCTGTCCATCAGGCGCTGGTATTCGACATAGACGTGAGTGGCGAACTCGGGCGTCCAGAAGTAGCGGGCCTGGGCACCGGCGCCGACCGAGTAGAGGCCGCCCTTGGCGTCGTAGACGGGCAGGCCCGACCAGAACGACTGCCAGTAATCGATCCCGAAGTAGGGCTCGAGAGCCTTGCCGGTGGCGAAGGAGACGCGCGGGCCGCCCGACAGGGTCAGGGCCGGCGTCACCGGTACGACGAAGTCGGCGGTGAGGTCGGCGACCTGCCCCTGGTGGCCACCAAAACCCTGGCGCAGCTCGCCGCGGGTGCGCAGCCAAGGCGCCCACCAGTACTCGACGAAGACGCCCGCCTCGACGGCCCAGTCGACATCGCCGAGGCCGTAGAGCGCGCTCGAATCCGATTCCTTGCGCTGGGCGCGGATCTTCAGGTTCGGGCCGATCTTCAGCTGCTGGGTCTCGAACACGGCGATGCCGGCGCCGTCGCGCGGCGCCCGGAACTGCTCGGGCGTCCCGGCCCGGCGGAACCCGAAGATGGGGGCCGCCCGCACCGTGTAGGTGTCGCCGCCGACGAACTCCGACTCGACGCGCCCCTCCAGGCCGAGCGTGGCGATCCATTCCGGCTTCGCCGCGGTGGGCGTCGCCTTCGTCGGATAGCCCGTCCCGATATCCGCCGCAGCCGCCGTTCCGGCGAGCGCGAGAACGGTCACGCAAGCCGCGCCGAAGCGCACAACCGTGTTCTGCAAGTCACTGCCCCATTCCGCTGCCCGGCTCCGGAGACCGGTGCCGGGAGTCGTCCCCCAGGACGTCAAGGTACACTGCGGCCGGACGCGGTGCAAAACGCCTCGCGGCGGCGGTCCGGACCCGACAGTGGAATGATTTCATTAACGTCGTCATAACCTTGCACACGCCGGCTCGCGTCTACGGTGGCATTTTACGGCAGCCGCGGACGGCACCGGACAACTTCGCGCCAACCTGTTGCGGCGCAGCCACAAGCGGGGAAAAACACACGCTGGCGACGCGCCTCGTGCACGCTGTCGCCTGTCGTTGCCGTATTCTCGACCGAACCGGCCCCGAATGCGGGGACGGCGGCCGCTGTCGTGCGTCGGGCCGATCCACGTCCATCCGGAACGCCGTCGATTCCGTAACGCCATGGAAGGAGCGCCACGATGCGCCGAGTCCTCCTCGTCGCCCTCTCTCTCGTCACCCTGCTGCCCGCCTTCACGGCGGCCCGGGCCGAGAATCTCGACCCCGAGGAGCGCTACTCCTACGGCCGGTACACCACCCGCTATTCGGGCGGCGCCTCGTCGATCGCGCGCTCGAGCGTGAGCTTCGACGCCTCCTACGCGCCCGGCACCATCGTGGTGAACACCGCGGAGCGCCGGCTCTACTTGGTCACCGGACCCGGCCAGGCGATCCGCTACGGCATCGGCGTCGGCCGCGACGGCTTCCGCTGGGCCGGCGTCACCGCGGTCTCGGCCAAGAAGGAATGGCCGACCTGGACGCCGCCCGCGCAGATGCGCCGCCGCCAGCCCGGCCTGCCGGCGATGATGAAGGGCGGCATCGACAACCCGCTCGGCGCGCGCGCCATGTATCTCGGCTCGTCGCTCTATCGCATCCACGGCTCCAACGAGCCGGAGACGATCGGCCAGGCGGTGTCGTCGGGCTGCTTCCGGATGACCAACGAGGACGTCATCGACCTCTACGACCGCGTCCGCGTCGGCGCCAAGGTGGTGGTGCTGCGGTAAGCCGAGACATCCGTCATTCCGGGGCGCGCCACCCGGATCGGCGCGTCGCGCCGTCCGGGCGCAGGCTCCGGCGCGAACCCGGAATCCAGCGCGAACACAACATTCTGTGGCGGGATTCCGGGTTCGGCGCTGCGCGCCGCCCCGGAATGACCGGCATGTAAAAAGCCCCCGCAAGGGGAGAAGGAAAGGCGCCTACCCCCGTCGCGCCGGCGGATCCCGCGACAGGCCGGCGGCGTCGATCTCGGAGGCGTAGTCGGCCTCCCAGGTCGCGAGGTTGCGGCCGCAGTCGAGGAGGTAGTCCCAGCTGAAGATGCCGGTGTCGTGCATGTCGTCGAAGACGAGGCGCACCGCATAGTTGCCGGTCGGCTGGACCTCCAGGATCTCGACGGCGCGCTTGCCGGCGACCAGCTTGCGCTCGGCCGGGGAATGCCCCTGCACCTCGGCGCTCGGGCTGCGTACCCGTAAAATCTCGGCCGGGAGCACGAAGCGCTCGCCGGTCTCGAACGTCACCTCGAGGGCGCGGCGATCCTTGCGCAGGCGCAGCTCGGTCGGCCACGGCTTCTGGTCGGCGGGCGTGGTGCTCATCGCTCCCTCTCGTTCATGCGGGACGTCCGCCAGCGGTACCCGACGCGGGCGCCGATGCCTACGAGCGGCGCGCGCGGGCCAGTGTCGCAGGCGGGCGTCTCGCCGCGCGGTCCGGTCTCCATTATATAGAAAGCGTCGAGATCGCGACCGCGACCGGAACGCCGGCGCGGCCGTCCGTCCGTGCCCCGCCCCGAGCCGCCGAGGAGACCCCCGCGATGGCGTTCGAGACAGCGTCGACCTTGGCCGAGCCCCCTGCTTCGCCGGTTCGGGCCGAGGCCCCGCCCGGGCCGCCGGCGCTGGTCGACCCGTTCGGCCGCGCCATCACGTATCTGCGGGTGTCGGTGACGGACCGCTGCGATCTGCGCTGCGTCTACTGCATGTCGGAGCACATGACGTTCCTGCCCCGGGCGGACCTGCTCAGCCTGGAGGAGCTCGACCGGCTGTGCTCGGCCTTCGTGGCGCGCGGCACCCGCAAGCTGCGAATCACCGGCGGCGAGCCGCTCGTACGGCGCGGGATCATGACGTTGTTCCGGGCGTTGTCGCGCCATCTCGTGACGGGCGCGCTCGACGAGATGACCGTCACCACCAACGGCTCGCAGCTCGAAAAATACGCGGCCGAGCTCGCCGCCTGCGGGGTGCGCCGCATCAACGTCTCGCTCGACACGCTCGATCCGAAGACCTTCCGCGACATCACCCGCTGGGGCGACCTCGCGCAGGTGAAGGCCGGCATCGCGGCGGCGCAGCGCGCCGGCCTGAAGGTGAAGATCAACGCCGTCGCGCTGAAGGGCGTCAACGAGCACGCGCTCGCCGACCTGATGGTCTGGGCGCACGGCGAGGGCATGGACCTCACCATCATCGAGGTGATGCCGCTCGGCGAGATCGGCGAGGACCGGCTCGACCAATACCTGCCGCTCTCGACCGTGCGGGCGCGGCTCGCCGAGCGCTTCACGCTGACCGAGACCGACTACCGCACCGGCGGCCCGGCCCGTTACGTGCGGGTCGCCGAGACCGGCGGCCGGCTCGGCTTCATCACGCCGCTGACCCACAACTTCTGCGAATCCTGCAACCGGGTCCGCCTCACCTGCACCGGCACCTTGTTCATGTGCCTCGGCCAGGAGGACGCCGCCGATCTGCGCGCCGTGCTGCGCGCCTCGCCGGACGACGCGCAGCTGCACGCGGCGCTCGACGAGGCGATCCGCCGCAAGCCCAAGGGCCACGACTTCGTCATCGACCGCACCACCAAGCGCCCCGCCGTCGCCCGCCACATGAGCGTGACGGGGGGCTGAGCCGGCCTCGTGTCCCGGGCGCGGCGCAAAGCGCCGCGAACCGGGACCCAGGAGCGATCGAGCGAAGCGTGTCCCTCGCCGCCCCTGGGCCCCGGCTCGGCAGCGCGTCAGGCCTGCGGCCCGGCGCGCCTTGGCCGGGGCACCCAGCATCCGGAAACCGGGCTCGACCGGGGTCGCCAAACGGGCACTCCCCTCCCGCACCGCAGCATGGCGGCTGCCGGAACGGCGGGGTTGACGCTGCGGTTTGATCCGCCCTATGCGAAAGGCCGCCGTCTGGACGCATCCGCGCCGGACCGATGACCCGTGGAGCGCGCCGCCTCGCGACGCTGCGATCCCGTCGCGCAGGTGATCCCGTGACCGCTCTTCTCGGCCTCAGCCGCCTGATCGATGCCGTCAATGCGCGCCTCGGGCGCGCCCTGAGCTGGCTGATCCTCGCCGCCATCCTGGTGTCGGCCGTCAACGCGGTGGTGCGCAAGGTGTTCGGCCTCTCGGCGAACGCCTGGCTCGAGCTGCAATGGGTGCTGTTCGGCGCCGTGTTCCTGATGTGCGCGCCGTGGACGCTGCTCGACAACGAGCACATCCGCATCGACATCGTGAACACGCGGTTCTCGCGCGGCGTGCGCAACGCCATCGAGCTGATCGGCCACGCGCTCTTCCTGCTGCCGCTGTGCGTCGTCATGATGGTGACGAGCTGGCCGTTCTTCGTGAAGTCGGCGCCGAGCTGGGGCCAGGTCGGCGCCGCCCTCGCCGCCTTCCCGGTGGCGTTCTCGGGGCCGCCCGACGCCTGGCTGCGCGGCCTGATCACGTGGTGGACGCAGCTCATCGGCGTCGGCGAGCAGTCCTCCAACGCCGGCGGCCTGCCGCAGTGGCCGGCCAAGTTCCTGGTGTTCGCCGGCTTCACGGCCCTGTTCGTCCAGGGCCTCTCCGAGCTGATCAAGCGGATCGCCGTGATCGTCGGCCGCATCCCGGACCCGCATGGCGGACCGGGCGGCCACCTGTCCTCCTTCGAGGCGGACGCCGAAGACATGGCCGAGAAGTCCGGCCGCGCCAAACGCTGACGTCCGGACCCGCACCATGACCGCTTTCCTGATCGACAACATGGCGCCGATCATGTTCGGCGCCCTCGTCGTGTTCCTGCTGCTCGGCTATCCGGTCGCCTTCTCGCTCGCCGCCAACGGCCTCCTGTTCGGCCTGATCGGCATCGAGCTCGGCCTGTTCGGCCCGAACTTCCTGCAGGCGATGCCGGAGCGGGTGCTCGGCGTGATGAGCAACGAGACGCTGCTCGCCGTCCCGTTCTTCACCTTCATGGGGCTGATCCTCGAGCGGTCCGGCATGGCCGAGGATCTGCTCGACACCATCGGCCAGCTGTTCGGCCGCATCCGCGGCGGGCTCGGCTACGCCGTCGTGTTCGTCGGCGCGCTGCTCGCCGCGACGACCGGCGTGGTCGCCGCCTCGGTGATCTCGATGGGGCTGATCTCGCTCCCCATCATGATGCGCTACGGCTACGACCGCCGCGTCGCCTCCGGCGTCATCGCGGCCTCCGGCACGCTCGCCCAGATCATCCCGCCCTCGCTCGTGCTGATCATCATGGCCGACCAGCTCGGCCGCTCGGTCGGCGACATGTACGAGGGCGCCTTCCTGCCCGGCCTGATGCTGGCGGGGCTCTACGCACTCTACATCTTCGTCGTGTCGACGATCTTCCCGAAGGCGGCGCCCGGCCTGCCGCCCGAGGCGATCGGATTCCGCGAGGAGAACGGCCGGCGCGGCATGACCTCGCTGTCGCTCCTGACGCTGGCCAGCGCCGCCTTCGGCTATGCGGTCATGCGCGGCAGCAAGACCAGCGGCGCCGACTTCGTCGTGCTGACGATGTTCTTCGCGATGCTGTTCGCGTTCGCGTTCGCGATCCTCGACACGGTGGTCGCGAGGCTGTTCGGGCTGCGCGTCCTGTCGAAGATCGCCCGCCAGGTCGTCTTCGTGATGGTGCCGCCGCTGGCGCTGATCTTCCTGGTGCTCGGCACCATCTTCATCGGCGTCGCGACCCCGACCGAGGGCGGCGCGATGGGCGCGGTCGGCGCCGTGGTCCTGGCGCTGATCAAGCGTCGGCTCGACATCGGCCTGGTGCGCCAGGCCGTGCACGCGACCGCCAAGCTCTCCGCCTTCGCGATCTTCATCCTGATCGGCGCCCGGGTGTTCTCGCTCACCTTCTACGGCGTCAACGGTCATCTGTGGGTCGAGCATCTGCTCACCTCGCTGCCCGGCGGCGAGATCGGCTTCCTGATCTTCGTCAACCTGCTCGTCTTCGTGCTGGCGTTCTTCCTCGATTACTTCGAGCTCGCCTTCATCATCATCCCGCTGCTCGCCCCGGTCGCCGACAAGCTCGGCATCGACCTCGTCTGGTTCGGCGTCATCCTCGCCGTCAACATGCAGACGTCGTTCATGCATCCGCCGTTCGGCTTCGCCCTGTTCTTCCTGCGCTCGGTGGCGCCGAAGTTCCCCTACAAGGACCGCGTCACCGGGCTGGAGACGGCACCGATCACCACGGGCCAGATCTACTGGGGCGCCGTGCCGTTCGTGATCATTCAGCTGATCGGCGTCGCCATGGTGATCCTGTTTCCGCAGCTTGTGATGCACTACAAGGGCTCCGCCTCGACCGTCGACCCCAAGACCATCGAGATCCAGATCGCCCCGCCCGAGACGCCACCGGCGCTCGACCTGAGATAGGGCAGAACATCCTCGTCTTCACCTCTCCCCGCACGCGGGGAGAGGTCGACGTTCGCGCGTTCAGCGCGGACGTCGGGTGAGGGGGCGCCACCGCGAGTCTCGGCTCCTGGGAGAGGCCCCCTCACCCGACTCGCCGCTACGCGGCGAGCCACCCTCTCCCCGCGCGCGGGGAGAGGGCACCGGCATTCCGCGGACGATCCGAGCAGAATGAAAAAAGCCCCGGAGCGCGGCGCTCCGGGGCTTCGTCGTCACGACACGATCGAACGGATGCGCGTCCCGTTCACCCGCGGGTGCGGGCGCGGATCATGTAGGTGTCGTAGTTGTACTCGGCGACCTGCCACCAGAAGTACTCGTCGTTCCGGAAGGCCTGCATGTCGGCCATCATGGTCTTGAACGTCTCGTTCTTGGCGCCGATCTCGGCCCACAGCTCGTTGGTCGCCTTGAAGCAGGCGTCGAGGATGTCGTTGGAGAACGGCCGCAGCTGGCCGCCGGACGCCAGGATCTTGCGCAGCCCCTGCGGGTTGAGCGCGTCGTAGCGGGTGATCATATAGTTGGTCGCCGCGTGGCCGGCGTTCTGCAGGATCGCCTGATAGATCTTGGGCAGCTGGTTCCACTTGTCGAGATTGACATAACCGTGGACCATCGGGCCGCCTTCCCAGAAGCCCGGGTAGTAATAGTAAGGCGCCACCTTGGCGAGGCCGAGCTTCTCGTCGTCGTAGGGGCCGACCCACTCGGCGGCGTCGATGGTGCCCTTCTCCAGCGCCGGATAGACGTCCGGGCCGGCGAGCTGCTGCGGCACCACGCCGACCTTCTGCAGCACCTGCCCGGCGATGCCGCCGATCCGCATCTTCAGGCCCTGCAGGTCGGCCGCGGTCTTGATCTCCTTGCGGAAGAAACCGCCCATCTGGGCGCCCGTGTTGCCGATCGGGAAGCCGTAGATGTTGTACTTCTTGTAGAACTCGTTGAACTTCTCGTTGCCGCCGTTCTGGAACAGCCAGGCCGCCTGCTGGCGGGCGTTGAGCCCGAACGGCACCGCCGCGGCGATCGCGAAGGTCGGGTCCTTGCCGACGTAATAGTAGGACACCGAGTGGCACATCTCGACCGTGCCGCCGGACGTCGCGTCGAGCGCCTGCAGGCCGGGGACGATCTCGCCCGCCGCGAAGTGCTGGATCTGGAACTTGCCGTCCGTCATCTCGGCGACCTGCTTCACGAACAGCTCGCCCGCCCCGTAGAGCGTGTCGAGCGACTTCGGGAAGCTCGAGGTCATGCGCCACTTGATCTCGGGCATCGACTGGGCGACGGCCGGCGACGCGATCGTGCCGGCGGCGGCGCCGGCGGAGCCGGCCGCGAGCGCGCCGAGGAACTGACGTCTCTTCATCCTGGGGTTTCCTCTCTGGACCGTGAGGCGAAACAATCGGCGGCTCGAAGGGGCTCGCCGCGAAACGATTGTTTCCGCTCTATCACACGGGCGGGCCGGCGCAAGCCGGAGCGACACCGCACCTCGGTCCCCGCGAGGCGCGCCCGCGGGGGCGGCCCGCCGGGTCGGCGACCACACCGTCGGCCGCCCGCGACGGTCGCGGGCTCTCCCCTCCCCGCCCCGAAAATGGAAGCGGCCCGGGCGGCAGCTCGCCCGGGCCGCGTCGCGCGCCGCGCGGTGCCCCGGGAGCGACGATGCGCTCCCGGAGTGCGCAGCCGTCCGGTCAGCGCTCGATGCACATGGCGACGCCCATGCCGCCACCGATGCACAGCGTCGCGAGGCCCTTCTTGGCGCCGCGGCGGCCCATCTCGTGCAGCAGCGTCACCAAGATGCGGGCTCCGGAGGCGCCGATCGGATGGCCGAGGGCGATGGCGCCGCCGTTGACGTTGAGCTTCGCCGAATCGAAGCCGAGCTCACGGCCGACCGCGCAGGCCTGCGCCGCGAACGCCTCGTTGGCCTCGACGAGGTCGAGATCGGCGACCGACCACCCGGCCTTGGCGAGCGCCTTGCGGCTCGCCGGCACCGGGCCGATGCCCATGATGGCCGGATCGCAACCGGCCGTCGCCCAGGAGGCGACGCGGCCGAGCGGCGTCAGGCCGCGAGCCGCCGCATCCTTGGCGCTCATCAGCACCAGGGCGGCGGCGCCGTCGTTGATGCCCGAGGCGTTGCCGGCCGTCACGGTGCCGCCCTTGACGAAGGCCGGCGACAGCTTGGCGAGGCCTTCCACGGTGGCGCCGGCGCGCGGATACTCGTCCGCCGACATGACGATGTCGCCCTTCTTGGACTTGATCGTCACCGGCACGATCTCGTCCTTGAACCTGCCGGCCTTCTGGGCGGCCTCGGCCTTGTTCTGCGAGGCGGCCGCGAAGGCATCCTGCTCCTCGCGGGTGATCGACCACTTGGCCGCGACGTTCTCGGCCGTGTTGCCCATGTGGTAACCGTTGAAGGCGTCCCACAGGCCGTCACGGATCATCGTGTCCAGCACCTCGGCCGGGCCCATCTTGATGCCGGCGCGCAGATAGGTCGCGTGCAGCGAGCGAGTCATGCTCTCCTGCCCGCCCGCGATCATGATCGCGGCGTCGCCGAGGGCGATCGCCTGGGCGGCGAGCGCGACGGTGCGCAGGCCCGAGCCGCACACCTGGTTGATGGTCAGCGCGGTCTTGTCGGCCGGGATGCCGGCCTTGATGGCGGCCTGCCGGGCCGGGTTCTGGCCCTGACCGGCGGTGAGCACCTGGCCGAACACCACCTCGTCGACCTCGCCGGGGGCGACGGACGCGCGGCGCAGCGCGTCCTCGATGACGATCTGGCCCAGCTCGGCGGCGGAGAGCGGGCTGAGGGTGCCGTTGAACGATCCGATCGGGGTCCGGGTGGCGGACACGATCACGACGTCAGTCATGGCTGTCATTCCTTGTGGTCTTCTTCGTGGTCTTTTCGGGAGTCGTCTTCGGGGGTCGCTTCTGTGGTCTTCGCGGGGGTCGTCTTCCAAGAAGACGCCCGGGCGTTCTCCGCCCGGGCGTCGGCGCCGAAACGCCGGTCCGTCATGGGAAGAAGGGCGGACGATACTCCAGCGTCAGGGCGAAGAACCACAGCATGAACAGCACGACCGGCATGTGCAGGACGAGCTGCAGGAACGTGTAGCCGACGATGTCACGCGCCTTGAGCGAGAGGATGCCGAGCAGCGGCAGCATCCAGAACGGGTTGATCAGGTTCGGCAACGCCTCGGCGGCGTTGTAGACGTTGACGGTCCAGCCCAGATGCACCTTCAGCTCGATGGCCGCCTGCATCACATAGGGCGCCTCGAGCAGCCACTTGCCGCCGCCCGACGGGATGAACAGGCCGAGGATGGCCGAGTAGAGGCCCATCACCACCGGAAAGGTGTCGTGGGTGGAGATCGCCACGAAGAAGTGCGCGATCTGGTCCGACAGCGACAGCCCGCCGAAGCCCTTGGCCGACACCATGATGGCGGTGATCGAGCCGTAGATCGGGAACTGGATCAGAACGCCCGTGGTGGTCGGCACCGCCTTGGCGACGGCGTTGAGGAACGCCCGCGGCCGCCAATGCAGCACGAAGCCGAGCATCAGGAACACGAGGTTGTAGGTGTTGAGGCCGGAGATCGCGGTGATCCACGACTTCGAGGTGAACTCGTCGATCATCCAGCCGAGGCTGAGCGCGATGATGATGACGGTGAGCAGCGGGCTGTACTCGAGCCATTCGCCGGGACGCTCGCGCGGCGGCAGCGCCGCGGTCTTCAGATCGACGTCGATCTTCATGTCCTGCGCGGTCACGGCCTTGCTGCCGACCGGCGCCGAGGCCCAGGCGATCGCCACCGAGATGAACAGAAGGATCACGAACATCGCGATCGACTGCCACAGGAAGATCGTCTCGGTGAACGGGATGACGCCGACCATCTTGAACAGGGCCGGCGGCAGCGACGTCGGGTTGGCGTGAAGCTGCGCAGCCGACGACGACAGGCCGAGCGCCCAGGTGGCGCCGAGGCCGAGATAGGCGGCCGCTGCGGCGGCGCGATAGTCCATCCGCAGCTCCTTGCGGCCGGCCAGCGCCTTCACCAACAGGCTGCCGAACACCAGGCTGAGGCCCCAGTTCAGCATCGAGGCGAGGATCGAGATCAGCGCGACGAAGCCGACGGCGCCGCGGCCCGTGGTCGGAACGGCGGCGAGCTTCTCGATCAGACGCGCCGCCGGCGGGGAGCTGGCGACGACGTAGCCCGTGATGGCGACGAAGGCCATCTGCATCGTGAACGGGATGATGCTCCAGAAGCCGACGCCGAACTGCTTGGACACCGCCATCGGGCCGGCGCCGTTGGCCATCGCGGCGGCCGCCACGATCACCAGCGCCACCGCGGCGAAGATGAAGGAATCCGGGAACCACTTCTCGGCCCAGCCGGTGAAGCCGAGGGCGATGCGGGCGAACAGGCCCTGCTTCTCGCCGCTCGGCGCGGCGGGCGCCATGCCGCCGGTCGCTTGCATTGTCATGTGCGTCTCCCAATCGATGTCAGGATGGGGGTCAGGCAGCGAGTTGCATGGTGGGAACCGTGGCCGGCACGATCAGCCGGGCCTCGGTGGCGGCGACGACCTCCTCCACGGTCACGCCGTCGGCGACCTCGAGCAGCACCAGGCCCTCGTCGGTCGGCTGGATCACGGCGAGCTCGGTGACGATCAGGTCGACCCGGCGCACCGAGGTGAGCGGCAGGTTGCACTTCTTGAGGATCTTCGGCGCCCCCTTGGCCGTGTGGGTCATCGCCACGATGACGCGCTTGGCGCCGGAGACGAGATCCATGGCGCCGCCCATGCCGGGCACCATCTTGCCGGGCACCATCCAGTTGGCGAGCTGCCCGGCCTCGTCGACCTGCAGGCCGCCCAGCACGGTGACGTCGAGATGGCCGCCGCGGATCAGGCAGAACGAGGTGACGCTGTCGAACGCGCCGGCGCCCGGGATGATGCTGGTCGGGGTGCCGCCGGCGTCGGTGAGCGCCTCGGCGGCGACGCCCGGCTCGGGCAGCGGCTGCATGCCGATGACGCCGTTCTCCGACTGGAAGAACACCTGGACGCCGTCGGGCAGATACTTGGTCACCAGCGTCGGCAGGCCGATGCCGAGATTGACCAGGTTGCCGTTCTTCAGCTCCTGGGCGACGCGCTTGGCGATGATGGTCTTCTCGTCCATGTCAGTGGCTCCGGGCGACGAGGTGATCGACGATGACGCTGACGGTCTCGACCTGATCGGGCGGGATCAGGCCGACCGGCACGATCTCGCCGGCCTCGGCGATCACGGTGTCGGCGGCGAGCGCCATGACCGGATTGAAGTTGCGCGCGGTCAGCTCGTAGGAGAGGTTGCCGTAGTAGTCGGCCCGCCAGGCGCTGATCAACGCGAAGTCGGCGCGCAGCGGCTCCTCGACCAGGAAGGTCTTGCCCTTCACCTCGATGGTCTGCTTGCCCTCGGCGACCGTGGTGCCGACGCCCGTCGCGGTGAGGACGCCGCCGAGCCCGGCGCCACCGGCCCGGATGCGCTCGGCGAGCGTGCCCTGCGGCACCAGCTCGACCTCGATCTGGCCGTCGATCATCTGCTTCTGGGTCTCGGGGTTGAGGCCGATGTGCGAGGCAACCAGCCGCTTCACGGCGCCGGCCCGAATCAGCTTGCCGATGTCGACGCCGGGACGCGCCGTGTCGTTGGCGATGATGGTGAGATCCTTGCGGCCCTGGCGCACCAGCTCGTCGATCAGACGGTGCGGCGAGCCGACTCCCATGAAGCCGCCGATCATCAGCGTCGCGCCGTCGGGAATTTTCGCGACCGCCTCCTCGAGGGCGGTGACCTTGGACATGACGAATCCCTTTCCTTGGAGTTCGAACCGGACCGGCGGATCACCGCCGCGCGAGCGCGTCGGCGGGCGCCGGATGCGAACACACGATCCGTTCCGCAAGCGCCGTGCCATGTCGAGATGTGCCGAATTCGCAGGGACTTTCTCGATTGCTGCAGCGCAACAGCGGGGGCCTGCGGCCGCGCAGATCTGTGCGCGGCTGCGCAACCCCTTGCGCAGTGCCGATTTCGGCGCTGCGTAGTTCTCCGCATTGCGTCGCGGGCGCACGTCCCGAACGCGACGTCGCGCGGAAAAGCGCATCCGAAACATCACGACTTGCCGCGGCGCGCGCGCGGCGCAATAAGATCGCGATCGTCCACGGCGCCGCGCGGCGCCGACCCCCGAGGCGTTCCGTTGCGTCTTCTCGATCTCCGCCGTCTGATTCCGGTGCGGACGCTGCGCGCCCGCCTGATGATCACGTCGCTTCTCGTCGTCGCCTTGCCGATCGCCATCGTCGGGCTGACGCTCGAGCGCGAGGGCCGTCAGGCGCTCCGCAGCGAGAAGGAGGACAAGCTCTTCGCGCTCGCCCGCGTGCTCGACTTCGAGCTCGGCCGCGGCGGCTACGACGCGCTGCTCGCCGATCTGCCGACCGGCTGGGACGACCGCGCCGCGGCGATCCGCCATCTCAACAGCAAGCTCGCCGGCATCACCGACCGGGTCGCCGACGCGGCCCCCGGTGTCGGCGTCGGCTACTACTCGCGCCGGCTCGACGCCATCGTCACCTACGGCCCGAGCCGCGACCACGCCGACACGGTCGGCCTGTCGATCCCGCCGAATCATCCGGGTCGCGACGTGATGAAGATCGGGCGGCCGCGCGCCGAGATGGGCACGCTGGTGCGCGGGCCGATCCTCAACGCCATGCTGCCGATCGTGCGGAACGACGAGACGGTCGGCTACATCTGGTCGAACGAGTTCTCCGACGCCATCGAGGCGCAGGCGAGCGCCATCGACGCCGCCGTGATCTTCGCCAGCGCGATCGGGCTCGTCGTCGCGTTCGGCATCATCAGCGTGATGTCGCGCCGGCTGTCGCGCGAGGTCGGCGTGATCGTGCACGGGCTCGCGGCGATGAAGCGCGACCTGCGCCGCCCGATTCCGCCGCTGCGCGACGAGCTCGGCGAGATCGTCGAGGCGATCAACGGCATGGCCAAGGCGCTCGACGACGCCCGCTCGCTCAACGAGAACATTCTGGCGAGCGTCGCCGACGCCATCGTCTCGGTCGATCTCGACGGCCGCGTCACCGCCGTCAACCCGGCGGCCGAGCAGCTCTACGGCGTGCAGGCCGGCGCCGTGATCGGCAAGCCGTACAGGAGCCTGTTTCCCGACGACGCTACGATCGACAGCGCGCTGCTCGACACGCTGGAGACCGGCCGCGGGCACACGGCCGTCACCATCGACCTGCCGCGCGCCGACCAGACGCTGCGCATCAACGCGACGTCGAGCGTGCTGCGCGACCGCGACGGCCAGCGGATCGGCGCCGTCGTGGTGCTGAAGGACGTGAGCGAGCGCGAGCGCCTGATGATCCAGGTGATGCGCGCCGACCGCCTCGCCGCGCTCGGCGAGCTGACCGCCGGTATCGCCCACGAGGTGAGAAACCCGCTCACCTCGATCCGCGGCTTCATCCAGTATCTCGACGAGTGCGAGAGCCTGGAGGAGTGGCGCGCCTACGGCCCGCTGATCATCCGCCAGGTCGACAGCCTCAACCATCTGGTCGGCGAGCTGCTCGCCTTCGGGCGGCCGCAGCCGCCGCGCATCGGCAAGGTCGACGTCGCCCAGCTGATCAAGGAGATGACGTTTCTGGCGCGCGGCAAGTCCGAGGCCTGCATCGCGCTCGACTGCGACGGCAGCTTCCCGACCATCGAGGCGGACGGCGAGGCACTCAAGCAGGCGCTGCTCAACCTGATCATCAACGCCATCCAGGCGATCCCGGACGGCGGCACCGTGACGGTGTCGACCCGGACCGAGGACGATCGCGTCGCCATCGTCGTGAAGGACGACGGCGTCGGCGTCGCGCCCGAGAATCTCGACAAGGTGTTCGATCCGTTCTTCTCGACCAAGCCGTCCGGCACCGGGCTGGGCCTCGCCATGGTCCACCGCATTGTCGACGCGCATGACGGCGTGATCACGTTCGACAGCACGCCCGGCAAGGGCACCGTGGTCGAGATCAGGCTGCCGATCGTCCACCGCGACCAGCCGCACCAGCAAGTCGAGCCCGTGTCATGAGCGTCCCCGCCCCCGCCGTCCTGATCGTCGACGACGACGAGGCGATCCGCCGCATGCTGGCCGCCGTGCTGACCAAGGAGGGCTGCGCGGTCGCCGAGGCGGCCGACGGGATGGAGGCGACCGAGGCGTTCCGCCGCCGCCACGCCGACGTGGTGCTGATGGACATCCGCATGCCACGGATGAACGGGCTGGACGCCATGAAGGCGATCCTCGCGGTCGATCGCGGCGCCGCCGTGATCCTGATGACGGCCTTCGCCGAGGTCGGCACCGCCGTGAAGGCGATGCGCGACGGCGCCTTCGACTACGTGATCAAGCCGTTCGACATCGAGGAGATCCGCGTCCTGGTACGGCGCGCGCTCGAGATCCGCACCATGCGGGCCGACATCGTGTCGCTGCGGCGCGAGCTGTCGGAGCGCTACGGCGCCGAAGGCATCCTCACCGACAATCCGCGCATGATGGAGCTGCGCGCGACCGTCGCCAAGGTGGCGCGCTCCAACGCCACGGTGCTGATCCAGGGCGAGAGCGGCACCGGCAAGGAGCTGGTCGCCGCCGCCGTGCATTACGGCTCGCCGCGCGCCACCGGACCGTTCGTCAAGGTGAACTGCGCCGCGATCCCCGAAGGCCTCCTGGAGAGCGAGTTCTTCGGCCACGAGAAGGGCGCCTTCACGGGCGCGGTCGGGCGCCGTCGCGGCCGCTTCGAGCAGGCCGAGCACGGCACGCTGTTCCTCGACGAGATCGGGGAGATCTCGACCGGCCTGCAGGTGAAGCTGCTGCGCGTGCTGCAGGAGCGCGAGTTCGAGCGGGTCGGCGGCGCCGCGCCGATGAAGACCGACGTGCGCATCGTCGCCGCCACCAACCGCGACCTGGAGAGCATGGTGAAGGCCGGCACGTTCCGGCAGGACCTGTTCTTCCGCCTCAACGTCGTCACGCTGAAGACCATCCCGCTGCGCGAGCGCCCCGAGGACATCCGGCTGCTCGCCGGGCATTACCTCGAGCGTTTCGCGGCGCAGAACGACGTCGTCATCCGCGGCTTCGATCCCGTCGCGATGGACTGCATGGTCGCCTATCCGTGGCCCGGCAATGTGCGCGAGCTCGCCAACGCGGTCGAGCGCGCCGTGGTGATGAGCACGTCGAGCATGATCCTGCCCGAGGATCTGCCCGACAGCGTGCGGGCCGAGCGCAGTCCGCTCGCCGCGGCCGGCGTCGAGAGCGTCGACGAGCTCGACGGTGTCGAGATCGGCCGCCCGTTGCGCGAGCTGGTGGCCGAGTTCGAGACCAAGGTGATCCGCGCCGCGCTCGCCCACAATGGTGGCAACCGCGCCCGCACCGCCATCGCGCTCGGCATCAGCCGCCGTGCGCTGCTCTACAAGCTGCAGGAATACGGGCTCGGATCGAAGGAAGGGGCGGAGTAGAGGGCTCGGTCATTCCGAGGCGCCGCGTAGCGGCGAGCCCGGAATCCATATCCCCTGCCTCTGTGGGTCACGACAGACCGGGCGTGGGTCCCGGGCTCCGGCCTTCGGCCGGCCCCGGAACGACCGACGTCCGTCGTGCATCTCCGGACGGGATTATCGGACCGGAGCGCGCGACGCTTCCGGCGCCCGCTCGCGGAGTCACGCCGACGACAGCTTCACGCCTACAGCGTCGCCTGGGCGTGGCCGCAGTCCTTGCAGGTGTAGCGCACGCGGTTCTCGCCCTTGGGGGCCGTCACCTTGTTGGTGGCCCCGCACTTGCCGCACACCGCATCGATGCGGGTGTCGCCCTGCTTGATGGTGAGGCCGCGACGCTCGATCGCCTCCCGCACCAGGCGCTCGGTCTCCTCGCGCATCGCCTGCTTCGACAT
This sequence comes from Rhodoplanes elegans, assembly GCF_016653355.1. Classification (GTDB taxonomy): domain Bacteria; phylum Pseudomonadota; class Alphaproteobacteria; order Rhizobiales; family Xanthobacteraceae; genus Rhodoplanes; species Rhodoplanes elegans. Next base: position 28,115 of record NZ_NHSK01000047.1, read on the forward strand.
GTCACCGTCCCGTTCGCTGTGTCGGGGCAGGAGTAGACCGGGAGTCGGCGGGGGGCAAGGCCCGGACGATGCCACCGCCGGCCCTGTGGACCCCGGGGCCCGTGGGATCACGGTCCCGTGAGGAAAACGCGACGTGGGGATGTCTTCGCGGGATCGCGCCGGGGCAAGTCTCGCGGGCCTATCGCTTCCGGGTCGCACCGGCCGAGCTGAACGAGATTCGCTCCAGCGACTTCGGATCGGCCACCTTCTTGGACTTTGTCACCTTGGGTGCTTTCGGCGCGGCCTTGGACTTTTCCGCCGGCTCGGCCATGCCTCCGGCAAGAGCGAGCACCAGCCGGCGCTGCGCCGCGGGGTCGGTTTCCTTGAAGACCGGGTTGTGTTTGTCGAGCTTGCTGCCGAGCGACTTGATCTCGGCGTCCGACATGCCGTCCGTGACGAGCCCGAATGCTTCCGCCCCGAGCGCGGAGTGGATCGCGCGAACCGCGGCAAGCTCGGTCTTCTTGTCCTTGATCAGCTTGACCACGAGTGTCCGCGCCGCCTTCACGACGTCGGGCGCGATCGCCTCGAAGGCGGCGCGGTGCGAGCCGATGCTCCGAAAGACCTCGAAACCGTCGATCTCAAGCGCCATGAACCACCTCCTCGACTTCCTTGGCGAGCTTATCGAGCACCGGGACCATGTTACCCCATTTGTTCGTGAAGGTGGGATTGGTGCCGGTCTTGCCCAGGGCCTCGGCGACGGCTGCGGCTTCCTTGATGATCGTGTCGAGCGGCTTGAAGACGGGATCCGAAACCGCCCCTTCGTTCATGATCTTCTCCATCGTCCGATGATGCTCTTTGATCGGCCGTTGGCGGGTGACAAGAACGTGAGGCAGACGTTTCGGAGCAGGAATGGCGTTCTTCCCGGGTTGCTCCCCGCCCGTCCACAGGTGCTTGCAGAACGATGCCAAGCCATAAGTGGACAAGAAATCCGGAATGGTCGGCACGATCACGAGATCGGCCAGCCGAATGCCCGCCTCGGTGAACGCCGAGATGCCAGGTGCACAGTCGATGACGACATAATCGAACTTCGCTTCAGGACGACCGAGTTCAGTCTTCAGGATGTCGAACACTCGTCGGACAATTGCATTGAGACCGAAGTTTTGCTGTGTCAGCTTGAAAATGATGTCGCGCTCGAGCAACCGGAGTTGCGCGCTGGCGGGGAGCAACGACACATTCAGCGGCTTTCCGCCCTGCATGACGTCGCCGGCCTGGTCTTCGATGCAGTCTCGGAACTTGACCAAACGCCCGCCCAGCAAAAAATCGTCGAGAAAGCCGTCCAGCGTTCGCCCATCCTCGATCAGCTTAAGCAGCTTGTCGTTTCCAGCGATGCAGATCGAAGCATTCGACTGCGCGTCGGCGTCGATGACGAGAACGCTTCGCCCCATCGCCGCGAGCGCTTCGGCCAGAGCGACGACTGTGGCGGTCTTCCCCACCCCGCCCTTCATGTTGGCAACAGCAATGACTTTTCCAGGCACGGCAATCTCCGTGTGGGCCGATCAAGCTTTTCGCGGACGCAAGATGCGCAACTAAGCCTGGAATCAGGGGGATGTCCACCCCGCACGACAAAGGTCCCAGAAAGGTTCGCCAACCATCGCGCGTTAACGTCCATCCCTCTTCATCTCAAGTCGACCGGGAAACGTGAGGAGAAAGGACAGGAAATCCTTGTCGGTGTCGGAATAGAGCTTCTGCGCCTCCTTCACCGGCACCAGCACGGCGGCCGGCTTGCCGTCACGCGTGATGGTCGTCGGCTCGCCGCGCTCGGCGGCGTCGATGAGCGACGACAGCGAATTGGCGGCGTCACGCACGTCAATGGATTTCATCGCGCATTCTCCGATCGCTCGATGAAAGGCACAGCCGGAGCCGCAAAGACGTCGATCTTCTTAACGGTCGTCGATTCTGACTCGTCATGCCCGGCCTTGTGCCGGGCATCCACGTCTTGAATGTCCCTCGGCAACAGAAACGTGGATGGCCGGGACGAGCCCGGCCCTGACGGCGCAGGCGATCTTGGAAAACCGCCTTTGGCGTTACGCCTCGATGACGATCCGCGGCGCGCTGCGTCCCCCCGCCCCGGCGAGCTGATCACGCACTTTCGTCGCGATGTCGCGATAGATCACCGCGTGCGGCCCGTCCGCATCGGTCGCGACGACGGGGCGGCCGGCGTCGGAGTTTTCGCGGATCGCCATGTGGAGCGGCACCTCGCCCAAGAACGGCACGCCGAGGCGGGCGGCCTCGTCGCGGGCGCCGCCGTGGCCGAAGATGTCGGAGCGCTCGCCGCATTTCGGGCAGAGGAAGTAGCTCATGTTCTCGACGATGCCGAGCACCGGCACGTCGACGCGGCGGAACATGGCGATGCCGCGCCGCGCGTCGATCAGCGCGAGGTCCTGCGGGGTCGAGACGATCACGGCGCCGCGGAGCGGCACCTGCTGGGCCATGGTGAGCTGGGCGTCGCCGGTGCCGGGCGGCATGTCGACGACCAGCACGTCGAGCGTGCCCCAGTCGACCTCGCGCAGCATCTGGGTCAGCGCCGACATCACCATCGGGCCGCGCCAGATCATCGGCGTCTCTTCCTCGACCAGGAAGCCGATCGACATCACCTCGAGCCCGTAACCCTTCAGCGGGATCAGCTTGTTGCCGGGGCCCATCTGCGGCTTGCCGGAGAGCCCGAGCAGGCGCGGCACCGAGGGGCCGTAGATGTCGGCGTCCAGAAGCCCGACGCGCAGGCCGATCGCCTGAAGCCCGAGCGCCAGATTGACCGAGGTGGTCGACTTGCCCACCCCGCCCTTGCCGGAGGCGACCGCGATGATCGACGACACGCCCGGCACGGCCGGCTGCTGCGGCGCCCCGCCGCCGCCGCCGTGAGCATGCCCGTGACCACCATGGGCGTGACCACCACCGGCCGGCGCCGCGGCCGGACGCGCAGCGCCCCCGCCGGCACCGCCGCCGGCGCGCTCCGCCGTGAGCGCCACCATGGCCGAGGTGACGCCCGGAATCGCCTTCACGGCCGCCTCGGCGGCGGCCCGCACCGGGTCCCAGGCCTTCACCGTGGAGGCATCGACCGTGAGCGAGAAGAACACCTTGCCGTCGCCGACGACGATCTCGGACAGGGTGCCCGACTCGGTGAGCGGCAGGCCGCTCGGGGTCTTCACCCGTGCGAGGCTCGCGAGAACGTCGTCCCTGGTCGGCGCCATGCTGGTCTCCCCTGCCCGGCGCGGCGCGCCGGGGTCCATTGGTCCGGAGAACATAGGGGCGGCCGGCCGCCGGTCAACGGCGGCAAATTCGCGGGCTTGCGCCGCGTCGAAGACCTCGATGATTGGTCATTCCGGGGCGCGCCGAAGGCGCGAACCCGGAATCCAGCGACGGCACGCGACATTTCGGGCTGGATTCCGGGTTCGGCGTTGCGCGCCGCCCCGGAATGACGCCGGGTCCGGCGTCGACCGGCGAAAGGTCAGCCCATCTTCAGCCCGACGATGCCGAGCACGATCAGGCCGGCCGAGACGAAACGGACCATCGTGCCCGCGTCGCCGAAGAACCACACCCCGACCAGGAAGGCGCCGACCGCACCGATGCCGGTCCACACCGCATAGGCCGTGCCCATCGGGATGTCGCGCTGGGCGTAGAACAGCAGGATGCCGCTGGCCGTCAGGCACAGCACCGCGAAGCCGACCCACAGCCAGCGGATGCCCTGCTCGGTCCAGCCGAGCTTGAGGCCGATCGGCCAGCCGATCTCGCACACCCCCGCGAGCAGCAGATAGACCCACGCCATGCCGGCCCCGTCCTTTCTCGCGTTTCGGCCCCCGGCCCCATCTCCGCGCGAGGAGGCGGGTTGACGGCACGGCCGATGCCGGCACATAGCCAGCCCCGATGTCGGCCGCAAGACGGCGGGCCGCACCTCCGGCAGAACCCCCGGCAGGACCCCCGATCGGCCTGAGGGCCGCGCAACCCAAAGGACAACACCATGGCGAAAGTCGCCTTTCTGGGCCTCGGCGTGATGGGATACCCGATGGCCGGCCACCTCGCGAAAAAGGGCGGCCACGCGGTCACGGTCTACAACCGCTCGGCCGACAAGGCGGCCCGCTGGGTGTCGCAGCACGGCGGCCGCGCCGCCGCCACCCCGCGCGAGGCGGCGGCGGGCCAGGACTTCGTCATGGCCTGCGTCGGCAACGACGACGACCTGCGCCAGGTGACGCTCGGGCCGGACGGCGCCTTCCAGGCGATGGGCAAGGGCACCGTGTTCGTCGACCACACCACGGCCTCGGCCGAGGTGGCGCGCGAGCTCGCCGGGGCTGCGGCCGCCGCCGGCTTCGCGACGATCGACGCGCCCGTCTCGGGCGGCCAGGCCGGCGCCGAGAACGGGGTCCTCACGGTGATGTGCGGCGGCGCAGCCGACGCCTACGCCCGCGCCGAGCCGGTGATCGCGGCCTACGCCCGCGCCTGCACCCTGATGGGCGAGGCCGGCGCCGGACAACTGGCAAAAATGTGCAACCAGATCTGCATCGCCGGCGTCGTCCAGGGCCTCGCCGAGGCGCTGCACTTCGCCAAGAAGGCCGGGCTCGACACCGAGAAGCTGATCTCGACGATCTCCAAGGGCGCCGCCCAGTCCTGGCAGATGGAGAACCGCTACAAGACCATGGTGGCGGGCGAGTTCGACTTCGGCTTCGCGGTCGACTGGATGCGCAAGGACCTCGACATCGTGCTGGCCGAGGCGCGCCGCAACGGGTCCAAGCTGCCGGTCACGGCGCTGGTCGACCAGTTCTATGCCGACGTCCAGGAGATGGGCGGCCGTCGCTGGGACACGTCGAGCCTGATCGCCCGGCTCGAGCGCTGACCGCGCCCCCGCCCCCTTCGGATCGATTCGGGACGGGCGTCGCCGCGGCGGCGCCCGTTCGCGTTTGCGTGAGCGGCGCGGCGAACCGTTCACGGCGTCGAACGAAAACGCCGTGGCGCGCTACCAATCGTTAACCATGTGCCGCGGAGAGCGGCAAAAAATTCCGCCCCGGCCCGGCTTTTTCGCGGCAAGTCCCGGACTCCACCGCGTTTTCGCCATCGCGCCTAACGCCGCCCTAAGCCTGAATTTAAGGATTTTGCCCGACTGTCGGGACGAAAGCCGAGCACAGCAGTCCGCATGTCCCTCGAACTCGCCGATCCGCCTGCTCCGTCTACGGCCGACCGGACCGAGGCCGCACGTCGCCGCATGGCGGCGCAGCGCGTGCGCGAGGCCCGCGACCGGCTGACCTCGACGACCGGGACGCGGCCGGCCTTCGACACCGAGCTCCTGCGCCAGTTCGCCCAGAACCGGCTGTCGGGCTCCCTCGTCATCGTGATGCTGATCGTCTCGATCGGCTTCCTGGCGGGCGTATGGGGCGATCCGCTGGCGGCCGGCGTGTGGACCGCCGCGATGCTGTCGATCCACGTCGTCATCGTCCTGAAATGCCGGGCGTTTCTCGCCGAGCCTGCGAATGCCGGCAACGGCCGGGCATGGCGGCTGCGGTTCATCCTGCTCGACCTGTTCTTCGGGCTCGCCTGGATGTTCCAGCTCACCCATCCGGTCGGCACGCACGAGAGCGCCGCGACCTTCAACCTGTTCGTCATGCTGCTGGTGGTCGCCATCGCCAGCATGCTGGCGTCGAGCCTGCCGGTCGCCGTGCTCGCCACGACGACGCCGGTGACGGCCGCGGTGGCGCTCAACTTCGTGCTCGCCGGCACGGTGCAGGGCTGGATCCTCGCCGCCATGGCGGTGACGGCCCAGATCTACTTCGCGCTCCTGTCGTTCCGCATCTACTCGTCGAATCTCGCGACGCTCGAGGCGCGGGCCGAGAAGGACGCGCTGATCGGCGAACTCGAGCAGGCGAAGGCGAAGTCCGACGAGGCGCGGCGCCGCGCCGAGGGCGCCAACATCGCCAAGTCGCGCTTCCTCGCCCAGATGAGCCACGAGCTGCGAACGCCGCTCAATGCGATTCTCGGCTTCTCCGAGGTGATGAAGAACGAGATCTTCGGGCCCCACACGGTCGCCGTCTACAAGGACTACTCGAATGACATCCACAATTCGGGCGTCCACCTGCTCGGCCTGATCAACGAGATTCTCGACCTCTCCCGCATCGAGGCGGGCCGCTACGAGCTCAACGAGGAGCTGGTCGGCCTGATGCAGACGGTCGAGGAGTGCCACCACCTGCTGAAGATGCGGGCGCGGAGCCGCGGCATCACCATCCACGAGAGCTTCGAGCCCGACATGCCGAAGCTGTGGGCGGACGAGCGGGCGGTCCGGCAGGTCTGCCTCAACCTCCTCTCCAACGCCATCAAGTTCACGCCGCAGGGCGGCGAGGTGTGGCTCAAGGTCGGCTGGACGCATGCCGGGGGCCAGTATCTCAGCGTGCGCGACAACGGCTCGGGCATCGCCGAGGACGAGATCCCGATCGTGCTCGACTCGTTCGGCCAGGGGTCGAACGCCATCAAGTCGGCCGAGCAAGGGGCGGGCCTCGGCCTGCCCATCGTGAAAAGCATCATCGACCTGCACGGCGGCACCTTCACGCTGCGCTCCAAGCTGCGCGAAGGAACCGAGGTGGTGGTGACGTTCCCGCCCGAACGGGTGATGACGGCGCTGGAGCCGATCCCCGAGCAGGGTCCGGTCGTCCCCTCCGACACGCCGCCGCCGATGCCGACCGGCCCCGAAGGGCCGGTGTCGCTGCGCCAGCGCCTGCGCAAGTTCAGCCTGGAGAGCTGAGCGCGCGGGCCGAGGTCGGACTTTCGACGACATGCCGCACCCGCGACGGGGGCGGCCGCGGTTGTTTTCCCGGCGGCCCGGACTAAGGTCCGGAGGCCCGTCCGGGGCGAATCGAGGTGTCTGGACGTGTTGACGATGCGCCGTTCCGCCGTGTGGCTCCTGCTTCTGGCCGCGATCGCCGGACTCGCGCTGCTTCTGGCGCAGCGCCCCGGCACCGCCGGCTTGTCCGACGGCGACATCGCCTCGCTGATCGTCAAGCTGGGCTTCCTCGCGATGATCAGCGGCGCCGTGCTGACGCTGTTCCGCGACCGCTTCGCGCAGGCCGTTCAGTGGGCGCTGATCTGGGCCTTGATCGCGCTCCTCCTCGTCGCCGGCTACACCTACCGCCACGACCTGCGCGACGCCGGCGAGCGGATGATGGCCGAGCTGGTGCCGGGCCGTGCCGCGACCCGTGGCAACGTCGTCGAGGTCGCCCGCGGCCAGGCCGGCGACTTCAAGATCGTCACCAAGGTCAACGGCGCCAGCGTGCCGATGGTGCTCGATTCGGGCGCCAGCGCCGTGGTGCTGACCCACGAGGCCGCCAAGGCGGCCGGCCTGCCGCTCGACTTCGTCAAGTACAACGTCAATGTCGACACCGCGAACGGCCGCGCCCAGGCCGCCGCCGTGACGCTCGACCGCATCACGGTCGGCGGCATCGTCGAGCGCTCGGTGCCGGCCCTGATCGCCCCGCCCGGCCAGCTCAAGGTCAGCCTGCTCGGCATGAGCTTCCTGGACCGGCTGGAGAGCTGGGAGGTCCGCGGCGGCAAGCTCTCGATGCGGGCGCATTGAGGCGCGCGGGCGCGCCGAGGCGCCGACGGCGCGGGCTTCCGCTGAAGTCGCCCGGTTCTCGGACGCGTGCCCCGGACAAGGCGCGGCAGGCCGTAGGCCTGATGCGCCGCAGAGCCGGGGCCCAGGGCGGCACGACGCGCGGCACGACGCGCGGACCGGAACGACCTCACGCCCTCGCCCCTGGGTCCCGGTTCGCGGCGCGTTGCGCCGCGCCCGGGACACGAGGCTCGGGAACACCGGTCCAGCGTCCGAGCGACGCGGCACCAGGCTTCAAACGCATCCCCTCAAAAAGCGAAAGGACCGCTCGCGGCAGGCCGAAGCCTTTTCGCGAACGGTCCCTTTGCCGATCGAATGGCACCGATCGAAGCGCGTGGTCCCGGCCCGATGTCCCGACGCGGGCGTCGGGACCGGAGGGACGAGGCAGCGTCCCGGCGCGCCGCGCGGCACGCCGGACGCCGCCGTCACGTCACTTCTTGGCGGCGTAGGTCTTCTCGGCGATCGACAGATGGCTGTAGCGCGGGTGCGTCAGCACGAGCGCGTGGATCAGCATGGCGACCACGAGGGCGGCGATCCAGATCACGGGCAGCCAGGTCGACGGATTGAGGACCAGCCAGATCTTGTAGTCGTCTTGCGGGTTCGACATCGTTCTATCCCCCTAAATTCGCGCTCAGTACCAGGGCTTCCAGACCCACACCAGGATGTGGGCGAGGACGCAGATCGCCATGAAGGCCTGGAACGTGGTGGTGAACTGGGCGTGGAATTCCTTCGCCTCGGCCTCGGTCAGGCCGGAGAGGCTCTTGTCAGCCATCGAGATACCCTCCGTTGGACTGCCGTGAAGCACGGCAGGACGTTCGCTACACCTCGATCGGGACGACGCCGCCACGATCGTCTCGTCGTTTCGAAGCGCCACGTCGCTGCAAACGTGGGCGTCTCGAACCGTCGGTCTCTGGGACTTGTCTGATCTTGCTGCCCGGTCGGAAAAACTCGGGGCGATTTGTGAAAACCAATCGAGGGCACCGACAAAACGGCAAGAGCAGTATCGATGTGAGCATCTATGCGGTATTTCGACGCGCTGACGATTGACACCATTACTTACTCTTCCGCGGCTACGAGCGCTTACTCCTGTGAGAGAGGGTCGGCCGGGCAGGCCGACCGCAGCCGAAGCCGCCGCGCGGACCAACGGACGCGCCGTGATCCGCCGTGAGCGGGCCCGGCGCGCGGTCGACGAAGCGCGACGGTGCGCGGCCTCACTGGACCGGGCGCGGGGCCGGCGGTGCTCCGGCGGATGTCGGCGCGGGCGCCGGCCCCGCGCCCGGTCCAGT
>NZ_NHSK01000048.1 GCF_016653355.1 Rhodoplanes elegans
CCGCCGCCTCCTCGCCCGCCGCCTCGGCGGCCTCGCGCTCGGCCTGCTCGCGGGCGAGGCGCTCGGCCTGCGAACGCCGCTCGGCCCAGGAATTGTGGATGTCGCCGAGCTCCTGCAGGCGATGCCACGCCTCGCGGGCGCGGCGCGTCGCGGCGATCACCGGCTCGCTCGCCACCGCGCGCCACAGGCGGTTCTGGTCGTCGACCACCGGCACGTAGGGCACCGCGCCGACCGGCTGCGGCGGCCCGGAAATCCACACGTCGACCGGCACCATGGCGTCGTTCCAATGCGCGCTCTCGACCAGCCCGAACAGATGCGCGTGGCGCGGATCGCCGGCGATCAGGTCGGCCGCCGTGAAGGCGATCTCGCCGACGATGCGCTGCTGCTTGGCGTCCTCGCAGCGGAACGGATGCACGCTCCAGTCGGCGTCGGGCCGCGGATTGTCGGCGACGTCCCAGCGCTCGGCGAGTCCCGGACCGGCGGACGGGTCGTAGGTGAAGCTCGGGAAGACGCGCGCCTGCGTCGCCGCGGCGGCGCGCAGATAGGGCGCCACGGGGTCCGCGCCGTCGCGTCCCGTGCCCGTGTAGATCGAGATCAGCGTCGGCCCCGCATAGGCGAGCCCGCGGGCGAGGCGCGAGCCGCAGCGGCCGAGCGCCGCCACGGTGGTCTGCAGCACGAAGGCGTCGTCGAGGCCGGTCGCCATGGTGGCGAGCCGCGTGCCGGCGAGGGTCGGCGCGCCGTGCTGGACGCCCGGATCGCCGATCACATCGCCGCTCAGCACGACGATCTTGGCCGGCACGCCGGCGGCGAGCAGCTCCAACACCTCGGCGCGGCGCAGCGCGCCGGCGTCCTCGACACAGACCAGGAGGTCGGGCCCGAGCGCCAGATCGCTGGTGCCGAGCGCGGCTTCCGAATAGGCGGCGAAGAACGGATCGTGCTCCTCCTCGCGATAGCGCCCGTCGATCTCCAGCTCGGCGATGGCGATCGCCCGGATCAGGGCGACGAGATCGGGACGCCGCGCCTCCCAGGCGGCGAGCGCCGTCGTGCAGTCGGTGACCACGAGCGCGGCGAGCGCCTGCTCCTCGGCGACGCGGTCGCGGGTGCGCAGCGCCTTGAGGAGCGGCTGCGCCTCCAGGACCGCGAGCGCCTGCTCGATGCGGCGGCGGCGGCGCTTGGAGACCGGGCCGGAGGCCGAGACCGAGCCGAGCAGCTCCGACATGGTGGAGAAGTCGAACAGCTCCGAGAAGCCGGGTCCGACCGCGGCGGCGAGCGCGTCCGGCGCCCGCCCGGCCTCGGAGCGGGCGAGGTCGGCGGCCAGGATGTCGGTCAGCTTGAGGATGATGCCCTCGACCCGCTCGGCGAGGCCGGCGAGCTTCTGTTCCTGCTCCAGCCGCCACAGATGCCGCACGATGGTGAGCGGCGTCTGCGCCGTGCAGGCGAGCAGCTCGCCGTCGACCGGAATCGCGGCGCGCACCGCCGCGCCGGTCTCGGCGAAGCTCGGGGCGGTCGCGGCGAGGCCGGCCACCACCTCGTCCCATTCGACGGACAACAGCCCGCCGGCGGCGGAGCGGGCGCGAATCTCGCGCTCGATGCGCAGCGCCTGGCGGCGCATCTTCTCGCCCTGCGGGCCGCGCGGCGCGACCTCCTTGAGGGCTGAGTCAACGAGACCGGTGAGCGTGCGCACGACGTCGGCCGGCGCGGCGTCGCGCACCAGCACCAGCGGGTAGTCGTGGCGCAGGCGCGTCAGGTCCGCATAGGCGGCGAGCAGCGCCGGCCGCAGCCGCCCGACGCTGTCGGCGGGCTTGGCGCCGACGGTGCTGCGTCCGAGCACGTGAAAGGCGAGCTGGGTCCTGACGTCGGCGTCCATGGGTCTCGTCCCCGCGCGTCGCGGGCCTCCGAAGTGATCAGGCGATCCGAACCGCGGGCTCGTCGTCGGGCCACACCGTGAACTTGTCGAGCTCGGCCTCGAGGCCGGTCTTGACCATGTCGAGCGAGCGCGGCGTGCCGGCCTCGCGCACGTCCTCGTAGCAGGGCACGTTCTCGTCGCGGAACAGGATCCCGACCGGCACCGGATCGATGCAGGAGGCGATCTCGCGCGCCCTGTGGATGTCGGACGGATCGTGCGCCTGCCGGTTCTTGTAGATGCGCTGCAGGCCCGGCGAGAAGGAGATCCCGTCGTCGTGCTCGAGCAGCAGCGTCTTCTCCGGGTCGCGCAGCCAAGCGTCCCACATGTTGGGCAGGAACTCGGGGCAGCGCTGGACGATGCGCACGAACGAGAAGCCCTTGTGATGGAACGCCGCGCGGATCACGGCGTAGACGGCCTCCGGGATCCAGTCGACGGCCTGGGCGACGAACGACACGTTGGTGACGCCGAGCGTCACGGTCAGCGGGTTCATCGCGTCGAGATAGGCGCCGTGCGGCGTGGTGTTGCTCTTCAGGCCCTTGGGCGAGGTCGGCGAGACCTGCTTCTTGGTGAGGCCGTAGACGTGGTTGTCGTGCAGCACCACGGTCATGTTCATGTTGTAGCGGATCGCGTGCAACCAGTGCGCCGCGCCGATCGAGCAGCAATCGCCGTCGCCCGTGTTGACGAAGACGTGCAGGTCGGGCCGCGCCATCTTGACGCCCTCGGCGATCGGCAGCGCGCGGCCGTGGATGCCGTGGAACCCGTAGGTCCGCATGTAGTGCGGAAAGCGGCTGGCGCAGCCGATGCCCGACACGAAGGCGAGCTTCTCGGGGCGCAGGTTCTCGTCGCGGCAGAGCCGCTGGACGGCGGCCAGCACGGCGTTGTCGCCGCAGCCCGAGCACCAGCGCGGAACGCCGCTCTGGTAGTCCTCGAGCGGATGATCGTCCTCGACCAGCCGGACCAGGCAATCGTGCTTCGGCATCGACATGATCGTTCTCCCGTCAGGCGAGCCGCGCGCGGATGAGCTCGTGGATGGTGCCGGGCTTGATCGGCTGGCCCATCACCTCGCCCCAGCAGTCGATGTCGACGAGGAACCGGCTGCGCAGCATCATGGCGAGCGCCGAGAAGCGGCGGTTGTTCTCGTCGATCAGCTTGTCCTCGGGCCGGTCGCACCAGTTGGCCTCGACGCACAGGACGTTCTTGAAGCCCTGCATGATCTCCTTTACGCCGGGCTGCAGCGGCTGGAGGAAATGCAGGTTGGTCGAGGAGACCTTCAGGCCCTCGGCGCGGGCCCGCGTGACGGCCTCCTCGATGGCACCGCGGGTAGAACCCCAGCCGACGATCAGGAGATCGCCGGTGCGATCGCCGAACACCGGCGGAGGCTTCAGAGTCTTCTGCAGGGCGGCGAGCTTGAGGCTGCGGGCGCGGATCGATTCCTGGTTGATCACCGGATCGTAGGCGACGCGGCTGTCACGGTCGTGGGCGAGACCCGTGACCGTGTACATGCCGTTCGGCTGGCCCGGGATGACGCGCCGGAACAGGCCGGTGTCGGGGTTCCAGTCGTACGGCTTGGTGCCGAACGGCACCGGGCTCTGGTCGATCGGCGCGGCGAGCCACGCCTCGTCGAACTTCGGCCGCGGGAACGGCTGCTGCGAGGTCGCGAGGTTGGAGTCGGAGAGCACCACCACGACCATGTTGAAGGCTTCGGCGATCTTGCGGGCCGTGATCACCGAGTAGAAGCAGTCCTCGATGGTCGAGGCCGCCATCACGACCTTCGGGGCGTCGCCGTGGCTGCCGTAGATGGCGGTGAGGAGATCGCCCTGCTCGCCCTTGGTCGGCTGGCCCGTCGAGGGGCCGCCGCGCTGGACGTTGATGACGACGAGCGGGATCTCGGCCATCACGGCGAGGCCGATCGCCTCCTGCTTGAGCGAGTAGCCGGGACCGGACGTGATGGTGACGGCGCACTTGCCGGCGTAGGAGGCGCCGATCGCGAACGTGCAGGCGGCGATCTCGTCCTCGGCCTGGTGGACGATGCCGCCGACCCGCTCGAACACCTCGCTGAGATAATGCGAGGCCGAGGTCGCCGGCGTGATCGGGTACATGGCGCAGATTTCCATGCCCGAGGCGAGCACGCCGAGGGCCAGCGCCGTGTTGCCGTTGACGACGATCTGCGGCACCGTCGCGCGCTGAGCCGGGATGCGATACTTGACGTCGAGATTGTCCTCGGCCCAGGCGGCGCCGGCTTCCAGCAGCGTCAGGTTCGCCCGGATCACCGTGTCGGACTTCTTGCGGAAGGTGAGCCGCACCTGCTCGCGGGCGAGCTTGAGGTCGAAGCTGAACAGGCTGCACAGGAGCCCGAGCACGAACATGTTCTTGCCGCGGCGCGCATCGGGCACCACCGGCTTGCACAACGCCTCGAACGGGATCTCGACGATCAGGTAGCCGCGGTCGACCAGCTCCTCGTAGGTCTCGCGATAGGCGGCGGCGATTCGTGGATCGGAGTGCGTCCGCCACATGCTCTCGAGAAAGATCGTGCAGCCGGGCTTCAGCTCGCCGGCCCGCACGCGGCCGAGCAGCACCTGCTCGTTGAAGGCGACGACGACGTCGACGCCGTCGCCGCCGTTGGCGATGCGCCCCGATCCGAGCCGGATGCGGTTGCCGCTGGCGCCCGCGATGCTGCGGGCCGGCGGCTGGATCTCGGCCGGGATGATCTCGACCGTCCACACGCCGTTGCCCATGCGGGCCGCGATCGCGCCGAGCGACTGGCCGCAGCGCTGCGCGCCTTCGCCCGAGTCGCTGATGATCTCGACGACGCATTCGTCGAGCGTGGTGACCGTCGGTTCGGCGGCGACGGGGCGCGGCGGCGACGGCTCGTCGGCCGGCACGTCCTCGCGCACGGAGGTCAGCGTCTCGCTCATGACAGTCTCTTTTTCGTTCTTGATGGCAGTCTGTCGGTGTGCCGGTGTGTCGGTCTTCTGGGGTCGCGGGCGCCGACCGGGCGGTCGGCGCGTCATACGGCTTTCACGCGAACGAAATTGTGCTCGGCCGGATCGAAGCCGAACAGCGCGGCATCGGGGGGCGTCGGATCGGCGTAGACCGTCTCGGTGTCGCGCAGGCCGAGATATCTCTTCATGCTGCGCGCGGCGGTGCGGCCGGCGCCCATCGCCTTGATGACGGTGGCGGCGCCGGTGACGATGTCGCCGCCCGCGTAGACGCCGGCCAGCGAGGTCGCGAGATCGGCGTCGGTCGCGATGTAGCCGCGCTTGTCGAGCGCGATCTTCGAGGTCTGACCGATGATCGGATTGGCGTTGGTGCCGATCGCCACCACCACGAGGTCGCAGGCGAACTCGTACTCGCTGCCCTTCACGGTGACGGGCTTGCGGCGGCCGGAGGCGTCGGGCTCGCCGAGCTCCATCTTGATGCAGCGCATGCCGCGCACGCCGCCCTTGCCGTCGTCGAGGATCGCGACCGGCGCAGTGAGCCAGTGGAAGGCGATGCCCTCCTGCTCGGCGTGGTGCACCTCCTCGATGCGGGCCGGCGCCTCGTTGCGGCTGCGGCGATAGATGCAGTGCACCTCCTCGGCGCCGAGCCGCTTGCACACCCGCATGGCGTCCATCGCGGTGTTGCCGGCGCCGATCACGGCGACCTTGGCGCCGATCGGCAGCGGCGTGTCGAAGCCCTCGTCCTTCGCCTGCATCATGTTGCAGCGGGTGAGCAGCTCGTTGGCCGAAAGCACGCCGTTGAGCGAGTCGCCCGGGATGCCCATGAAGCTCGGATAGCCGGCGCCGGTGCCGATGAAGACGGCGTGGAAGCCCATCTCCTCGATCATCTGCTCGATCGTGAACAGGCGGCCGACCAGCGTGTTGCAGACGAACTTGACGCCGAGCTTCTCGAGATTGCGGATCTCGGCGTCGACGACGCTGTTGGGCAGGCGGAAGTCCGGGATGCCGTAGCGCAGCACGCCGCCCGGCACGTGGAACGCCTCGAACACCGTGACGTCGCAGCCGGCCTTCGCCATGTCGGCCGCGCAGGCCATGCCGGCCGGTCCGGAGCCGACGATGCCGACCTTGAAGCCGTTCGGCTCGATATAGGGGACGTTGCTCCAGCCCTGCGCGATCGCGGTGTCGCCGACGAAGCGCTCCAGCCGGCCGATGGCGACCGGGGCGAGCTGGTTGCCGACCACGCAGGCGCCTTCGCACTGGTTCTCCTGCGGGCAGACGCGGCCGCACACGGCGGGCAGCAGGTTGGTCTGCGTGATCACGTCGTAGGCGCCGCGCAGGTCGTTGGCGGCGATCTTGGAGATGAAGCCCTTGATGTCGACGCCGACCGGGCAGCCCGGCGTGCAGGCCGGCCGCGGGCATTCGATGCAGCGGCTCGCCTCGAGCTCGGCCTGTTCGGGCGTGAAGCGCAGCGTCACCTCGTAGAAGTTCTGCACCCGCACCTGCGGGTCCTGCTCGCCGACCTCCGCGCGCTCGCGCGGAATCGTCCGGATCGTCTTTCGCTTCGCCATCGTCTCCCGCACCTTTGCAGGCGTTCGTCACATCCCGTCCGTCACGCAGCCGTCGGCTCGAGCACGACTTCCTCCGAGAACCCGTATCCACGTCTCGGATTCATGCTCTAGCGGCCCATGCGGCAGCTCTCCTCGAATTTCGCCAGCGCCGCCTTCTCGGTGGCGGCGAAGCGTTTGAGGCGAACCATGAGATCGTCGAAATCGACCTGATGTGCGTCGAAGTCCGGCCCGTCGACGCAGGCGAACTTGATGCCGTCGCCGATCTTCACCCGGCAGCCGCCGCACATGCCGGTGCCGTCGACCATGATCGGGTTGAGGCTGACGACCGTCTTGATCTTGTGCGGCCGCGTGGTCTCGGCGCAGGCCTTCATCATGATGGGCGGGCCGATGGCGACGACCTCGTCGACGTCGGGATGCGCGGCGATCGCCTGGCGCAGGCCCTCGGTGACGTTGCCCTTGATGCCGACCGAGCCGTCGTCCGTGCAGACGATCACCTCGTCGCAGCAGGCGCGGAACTTGTCCTCCCAGAAGACCAGATCCTTGGTGCGGAAGCCGACCACGGCCGTCACGTGGGCGCCGGCCTCCTTGTAGGCGCGCGCCTGCGGGAAGATCGGCGCGACGCCGAGCCCGCCGCCGACGCAGACGACGCGGTGCTGGCCGCCGATGTGGCTGGGCTCGCCCATCGGGCCGGCGAGCGCGTGCAGGAAGGTGCCGACCCGGCAGACCTGCTGCATCTCGCGCGTGGTCTTGCCGACCGCCTGGATCACCAGCGTGATGGTGCCGCGCTCGCGGTCGAAGTCGGCGATGGTGAGCGGGATCCGCTCGCCGTGATCGTTGAGCATGACTATCACGAACTGCCCGGCGCGCGCGGCTTTCGCCATCAAGGGATGGCGCACCTCGAGCAGATAGGTGACGTCGGAGAAATCTTGCCGGGCGACGATCTCGAAGCCGCGGGAGTCCAGGAGGCTCGACATGGCACGTCGCCTGCGAGGATTGATGGAAAGCACCCCACCCGGCGAGGCACCAGGACGACCGAGCGCTTCCTCGAGAGTTTCTTGTCGACCCTCACATGAACGTTTCGTGTCCGGCGCACATTGACCTCGCTCAAACCGAGGGGGGCGCGCGGCGACCGGGGGCCGCGGCACGCCCGCCGCCGAGACGCCGGCCCGGAGGTCGCGGGGGAGCGATTTTCGCTTATGGGAACGCAGGTTCGGTTGTTCGAAACACCACCGGCGGCAGCTCGCGTCATCCCCCGCGCCGACGCCGGGCAGGTCCGCCATACGCTCACCGAATGGCGGGGAAGGATGACGGGCGCACGGGGCCGCGTCGCGACCTTGCGACTGCGACCGAACAGGTCGATGCCCGCTCGATGTCGAGAACTGGGAGCCTCGTGCCCCGGACAAGGTACATCGGGCCGCAGGCCCGATGTGCCGCAGAGCCGGGGCCCAGGGGCGGCACGGTGAAGAACCTTCCGCATGGCTCCTGGGTCCCGGCTCGCGGCGCGTCGCGCCGCGTCCGGGACACGAGGCCGAAGCGGGAAAAAGACCTCAGTGGCTCCGTTCGGCGACGAAGCGGGCGGCGGCGCGGAGAATGTCCGCCGCCGGCCCGAACGGGGCGACGGCGGCCTCCGCCTCGGCGACGAGGTCCGCGAGCGCCTTGCGGGCGCCGTCGATGCCCATGATCCGCACCAGGGTCGCCTTGTGGAGGCCGGCGTCCTTGCCGGTCGCCTTGCCGACCGTGGCGGCGTCGCCGGTCGCGTCGAGGAGGTCGTCGGCGACCTGGAAGGCCTTGCCGATGGCGACCCCGTAGCGGTCGAGCGCCGCCTGGGCGTCCTTGTCGGCGCCGGCGACGATCGCTCCGCCGACGCAGGAGAAGCGCAGGAGCGCCCCGGTCTTCATCGATTCCATCGTCTCGGTGGCGGCGCGGTCGAGCGGCTGGGGCACGTTGCCGTTGAAGCGCCCCTCGGCCGCCAGGTCGAGCATCTGGCCGCCGACCATGCCGCCGATGCCCGACGCGCGGGCGAGCGCCAGGACGAGGTCGATGCGCACCGCGGCGTCCGGATGGGTCTCCGGCCGGCCCAGCACATCGAAGGCGAGCGTCTGCAGCGCATCACCCGCCAGGATGGCAGTGGCGTCGTCGAACGCCTTGTGGGTGGTCGGGCGGCCGCGGCGCAGGTCGTCGTTGTCCATGGCGGGAAGGTCGTCGTGCACCAGCGAGTAGCAGTGGACGAGCTCGACCGCGGCGCCGACCATCAAGGCGCGGGCGCGGTCGCCGCCGAACAGGGCCGCCGATTCGACCGCCAGGAAGGGGCGGAACCGCTTGCCGCCGGCGAGGCTCGCGTAGCGCATGGCGGCGAGCAGCCGGTCCGGGCGGGCTTTCTCGCCGGCCTCCGGCGTGGCGCCGAGCAGGCGCTCCAGCAGGGTCTCGGTCTCGGCCGCGACGGCGTCCAGCCGTGCGGGAAATCCGGCGTCGGCACTGGCGACGTCGGCATGCTTGGTGTTGCCCAACAACTCGGCTCTCCCCGGATGCCCGTCGGTCGGGCCCCCGGCCGCCCGCGCCCGCATGGCGCCGGCTCCTGCCGTCCGACGACGGGACCTCGGCTCCTGGCTTAATCATCGCGGCCGGCGAGGGCAACCGGCTTGGCCACCGGGCGGCCACCCGGGCCGGCGCCCGGCCGGGCGCCGGGGTGGACCACCGGGAAGGGTGTCGCGATCGCCCGGTCCGGTTCGCGCCGAGCCCCGCGAAAGCCGCGCCCGGGCGTGTCCCGGATGCCCCTCCGGCGCCGAAAACGTAGCCGGAACAATCGTTCCGGCCCGCTCCCGCGTTGACTCCCAAAGCCCTGCATGCTTTGAACTTCGGACGCCTTGCAGCACTCGAACATTGCGCTGTCGCTCGCGCGCGCTGCCCCAGATGTTCCGGCCCGGGTGATGCGGCCCGCTCTTCGGCCAGTCGCTGGTCCACGCGCGGGCATCGATTCATCAACAAGGGCCTGCCGGTCGCGTCATGATCCCGATTTTCGCCCCCGCACATGTCTTCGCGCGTCGCCGGTCCGGCGCAGCGCCGACCTGCGAGATCCGATCGTGACCGCGACGGCCGCCGATCTGCGGTCCGGCAAGGGATCGCACGACGAGAATTTTCCGGTCGCGTCCTGGATCGTGCATCCACGCCACCGGCCGGCGATCCTCGCCTTCTACGAGTTCGTCCGCGTCGCCGACGACATCGCCGACCACCCGACCCTGCCCGAGGCCGACAAGCTCGCCTATCTGGACCGGCTGGAGGGCAGCCTGCTCGGCCGCGGCGCGAGCGAGCCGGAGGGCGTCGCGCTCAAGATCGCGCTCGCCGACCGGGCACTGTCGCCGCGCCACGCGCGCGACCTCCTCACCGCGTTCCGGCTCGACGTCACCAAGCGGCGCTACGCCGATTTCGACGACCTGATCGACTACTGCAGCTACTCGGCGATGCCGGTCGGCCGCTTCGTGCTCGACGTGCACGGCGAGCGCGGCACCACCTGGGACGCCAACGACCGGCTGTGCGCCGCGCTGCAGATCATCAATCACCTGCAGGACTGCGCCAAGGACTTCCGGGCGCTCGACCGCGTCTACATCCCGCTCGACACCTTCGCGGCCCATGGCGCGGCCGTGGAGGATCTGGGCGGAGCGCAGGCGACGCCGGCCCTCAAGGCCTGCATCGCCGATCTCGCGGCGAAGACCGACGGCCTCCTCGCCGAAAGCCGGGTGTTCTCGTCGCTGATCCGCGATCGCCGCCTCGCGCTCGAGGTCGCCGTGATCCAGACGCTCGCCGAGCGGCTGACCGCGATGCTGAAGGTGCGCGACCCGCTGTGCGAGCGCGTCCATCTCGCCAAGCCGCAGGTCGCCGCGCTCGGCGTCCTCGGTCTCGTCAACGGCATCTTGGGGCGCTTCCGGCGCCCGCCCGCCGCGCCGGCCGCTCCTGCGGCCCCCGCGGCCGATCCCGCGAACCCGCGACGCCAGCCATGACCCAGCTCGCCGTTCATCCCGAGGAGACCGAGCCCGTCGCGTCGCGCCGCGCCGCCGGCAGCTCGTTCTACTTCGCCATGCGCATGCTGCCGCGGGCCCGCCGCGACGCCATGTTCGAGATCTACTCGTTCTGCCGCTACGTCGACGACATCGCCGACTCCGAGGCGCCGCGGGCCGACCGCATCGCCGCGCTGGAGCGCTGGCGGCGCGAGCTCGACGACGTCTATGCCGGCCGGGTCCCGCCGCAGCATCGAGGCCTCGCTCAGGCGATCGCCGAGTTCGACCTGCGCAAGGAGGATTTCGTCGCCATCATCGAAGGCATGGAGATGGACGCGGCGGCCGACATAAGGGCGCCCGACCTCGCCACCTTCGACCTCTATTGCGACCGCGTCGCGAGCGCCGTCGGCCGCCTGTCGGTCAGGGCCTTCGGCATGGGCGAGCCGGACGGCGAGCAGCTCGCGCACCATCTCGGCCGCGCCCTGCAGATCGTCAACATCCTGCGCGACATCGACGAGGACGCCGAGAACGGCCGCCTCTACCTGCCGCGCGAGCTGCTGGACGAGGCCGGCATCACGACGACCGAGCCGCGCGCCGTCGCGGCGCATCCGGGTGTCGGCCAGATCGGCCAGGCGCTGATCGAGCGCGCCCGAAAGCACTTCGAGGCGGCCGACGAGATCATGGACCGCTCGCCGCGCTGGATGGTCCGCGCCCCGCGCATCATGGGCAAGGTCTATCGCGCGATCCTCGACGACCTCTCGGCCCGCGGCTTCGATCCGCCGCGCGAGCCCGTGAAGGTCAACAAGCTGTCGCTGCTGCTGATCGTGCTGCAGTACGGGTTCGTCTGATGCCGGGTGCCGTCCACATCATCGGGGCCGGTCTCGCCGGCCTCGCCGCGGCGGTGCGCCTGGCCGGCACCGGCCGCCGCGTCACGGTGCACGAGGGCTCGAAGCAGCCGGGCGGCCGCTGCCGCTCCTATCACGACCCGGCGACCGGCCTCTACATCGACAACGGCAACCACCTGCTGCTGTCCGCCAACCAGGCCGCGCTCGACTATGCCGCGACGCTCGGCACGACCGACCGGCTGGACGGGCCGGCCGAAGCAGCGTTCGACTTCTTCGATCTGCGCACCCGGACCGGGTGGCGGCTTAAGATCGACGACGGCCACATCCCGTGGTGGATCTTCGACGATCAGAAGCGGGTGCCCGGCACCGGCTGGCGTGATTACATCGCGCTCGGCAAGGTGCTGTTCACCGGCGAACGGCCGCTCGGCGAAGTCATCCCGTGCAAGGGCGCGCTCTACGAGAGGCTGATCGAGCCCCTGATGGTCGCGGCGCTGAACACCGCACCGCCCGTCGCCTCGGCGGCGCTCGCGCGCAACATCGTGCGCGAGACGCTGGCGAAGGGCGGCGCCTTCTGTCGGCCGCTGGTCGCCACTGGCGGGCTCGGAACCGTGTTCGTCGAGCCGGCGCTCGACCATCTGCGCGCCCGCGACGTCCCGGTGCTGATGACCCACGAGCTGCGCGCCCTCGTCACCGAAGGCGATCGCGTCATGGCGCTCGACTTCGGCGACGAGACGGTTGCGCTCGGACCGGACGACGCCGTGATCCTCGCCGTGCCGGCCTGGACCGCGACCGCGCTGGTGCCCGGGCTCACTGCGCCGACCGAGTTCCGCTCGATCCTCAACACGCATTTCCGCACCGTCGCGCCGGCCGGATCACCCCCGCTGGTCGGCGTGATCGGCGGCACGGCGGAGTGGATCTTCGTGTTCCCGGACCGCGTCTCGGTGACCACCTCGAACGCCGATCGCTTCATGAAGGAGCCGCGTGAAACGCTGGCGCAGACGATCTGGGACGAGGTCCGCTGCGTGATCGGCATCACGGACGAGGCCCTGCCGGCCTGGCAGATCGTACGCGAGCGGCGCGCCACCTTCGCGGCGACGCCGGAGCAGAACGCGCTGCGGCCCGGCCCGCGGACCGCGTGGACGAACCTGGTTCTGGCAGGCGACTGGACCGACACCGGCCTGCCCGCGACCATCGAGGGCGCGATCCGATCCGGCAACACGGCCGCCGCGCTGATCTGACGCCGCGCCGACCCGAGCACGACCCCGAACAAGAACACGATCGAGAACGAGAGCAGTCCGATGCGAGACGTGACCACCTTGGCCGACGCCACCCCGGTCGCCGGGTCGACCCTGATGGCGGCGCTCGAGACCCACATCCGGAAGGCGACGGACGCACTCCTGTCCTATCAGCAGCCGGACGGCCACTGGGTGTTCGAGCTGGAGGCGGACGCGACCATCCCGTCCGAGTACGTGCTGCTCGTCCATCATCTCGGCGAGACGCCCGACCTCGAGGTCGAGCGCAAGATCGGCGTCTATCTGCGCCGCATCCAAGGCGAGCACGGCGGCTGGCCGCTGTTCCAGGACGGCGACTTCGACATCTCGGCGAGCGTGAAGGCCTATTTCGCGCTCAAGATGATCGGCGACGACCCCGAGGCGCCGCACATGCGGCGCGCCCGCGAGGCGATCCTGGCGCACGGCGGCGGATCGAAGGTCAACGTCTTCACCCGCATCCAGCTCGCGCTCTACGGCGTCGTCCCGTGGAACGCCGTGCCGGTGATGCCGCCGGAGGTGATCTTCCTGCCGCGCTGGGCGCCGTTCACCATCTGGAAGGTCTCGTACTGGGCGCGCACCACCATCGTGCCGCTCCTCGTGCTGCAGACCCTCAAGCCGAAGGCCCGCAACCCGCGCGGCGTGACCATCGACGAATTGTTCCTGGAGCCGCCCGCGACGGTCGGCCCGCCCAGCAAGGCGCCGCACCAGAGCTGGTGGTGGTTCCTGCTGTTCCGCGGCATCGACGGCGTGCTGCGCGCGATCGATCCGCTGATGCCGCGCGGCCCGCGCCGGCGCGCCATCGAGGCGGCGCTCGCCTTCGTGCGCGAGCGGCTCAACGGCGAGGACGGGCTCGGCGCCATCTATCCGCCGATGGCCAACTCGGTGATGATGTTCGACGTGCTCGGCTTCCCGCCCGACTATCCGGAGCGCGCCGTCGCCCGCCGCTCGATCGAGAAGCTGCTCGTCGTCGGCGACGAGGAGGCCTATTGCCAGCCCTGCGTCTCGCCCGTGTGGGACACGGCGCTGACCTGCCACGCGCTCCTGGAGGCCGGCGGCGAGGAGGCGGTCGAGAAGGCCCGCAAGGGGCTGGACTGGCTGAAGCCCTTGCAGGTGCTCGACCTCGAAGGCGATTGGGCGCATGCGCGGCCGGGCGTGCGGCCGGGCGGCTGGGCCTTCCAGTACGCCAACGCCCATTATCCGGACCTCGACGACACCGCCGTCGTGGTGCTGGCGATGGACCGGGCGCGCGGCGCCGCCGGCGACGGCCGCTACGACGTGCCGATCGATCGCGGCCGCGAATGGGTGCTCGGCCTGCAGAGCAAGAACGGTGGCTGGGCCGCCTTCGACGCCGACAACACCTACACGTACCTCAACAACATCCCGTTCTCCGACCACGGCGCCCTGCTCGACCCGCCGACCGAGGACGTCGCGGCGCGTTGCGTCTCGATGCTGGCGCAGCTCGGCGAGACGCCGGAGACGAGCCCGGCGATGGCGCGCGGCGTCGCCTATCTGCGCGAGACGCAGCTTCCCGACGGGAGCTGGTACGGCCGCTGGGGCCTCAACTACATCTACGGCACCTGGTCGGTGCTGTGCGGTCTCAACGCCGCCGGTCTCGGCCGCGACGACCCGGCGGTCAGCAAGGCGGCCGACTGGCTGATCCGCATCCAGAACGTCGACGGCGGCTGGGGCGAGGACGGCACCAGCTACAAGCTCGACTACAAGGGGTACGAGCCGGCGCCCAGCACCGCGTCACAGACCGCTTGGGCGCTGCTCGCCCTGATGGCCGCCGGCGAGGTCGATCATCCGGCCGTCGAGCGCGGCGTCGCGTATCTCGCCCGCACCCAGAACCAGGAAGGCCTGTGGGACGAGGAGCGCTACACGGCGACGGGTTTTCCGCGCGTGTTCTATCTGCGTTACCACGGCTACCGGAAGTTCTTCCCGCTGTGGGCGATGGCGCGCTACCGCAACCTCAAGCGCTCGAACGACCGGCGGGTGGCGTTCGGGATGTGACGGCTTCGGCCTCCTGATCAAGTCGGAGGCCGCCTGCCCTCTCCGGTGCCGGAGAGGGCGTCCTCGCGAGAGTGCCGCGAGAGTGCCGCGGCCGCTCAGCGCGCCGCGACGCTGCCGCCGGACGGCGCCGCCGCGGCCGGCGCGCCCTTGCCGTTGGCGCCGTTGGACAGCTCGCGCCACAGCTTGTCGGCCGCCTCCTGGGCGCCGGGCGGTAGCCGGTGGGCGATGCCGCGATGGCAGTCGATGCAGGTGTTGGCGTTCTTCACCGCCTGCTGGTGGTTCTCGGCCGAGCGCTTCTCCTGCACGGACCAGTCCATGTGGATGAAGTCGTGGCAGTTGCGGCACTCGCGGCTGTCCGTGGTCTTCATGGCGCGCCACACATTGGTGGCGAGGTGCAGGCGGCGGGCGTTGAACTTCTCCGGCGTGTCGATGGTGCCGAGGATGTGCTGCAGCAGGTCGTTGGAGGCCTGGACCTTGCGAATCATCTTGTGGGTCCAGTCCTTCGGTACGTGGCAGTCGGTGCACACGGCGCGCACGCCGGTGCGGTTGGTGTAGTGCACGGTCTGCCGATACTCGCGGAAGACGTTCGCCTCCATCTCGTGACAGGAGATGCAGAACGCCTCGGTGTTGGTCGCCTCGATGGCGGTGTGGAACGCTCCCCAGAAAGCGATGCCGCCGAGGAAGCCGACGACCAGCAGGGCGCCGAGCGAGAGCGTGCCGGACGGGCTCCAGAACCAGCGCCACAGGCGGCGCAGCCGGCCCGGGGCTTTCGCAGGCGTTCCGGAGGCGGCATCGGGCGCCGCGGGAGCCGGTTGCGCGGGTTGGTCGGTCATCGGTCGAATCCTCGTCCTGCCGCGCCACGGGCGCGCGATGGCGCGCGCCGGCGGCGGCGCGCCGTCACTTCACTTCGGTGGCGTTCTGGAAGGTGCTGGAGACGAGCGGCTTGGCGTCGAGCTGCGGCACGTGGCACTGGGTGCAGAAGAACCGGGTGCCCGAGATCTTGTCGAGGCGGTTGCCCTCGCGGTCGTTGTAGTGCGTCTCGGAGACCTTCGGGGCGCCCGCCTTGATGTTGGCCGGCCAGTCGTGACAGGTCATGCACTGGTTGAAGTCCTTGGTGACCTGATAGGTCTCGATCCGGTGCGGGATCAGCGGCGGCTGCTGGCGGTAGGCGCGGCCGAACATGCCGTCGGACGGCGTGTCCTGCTTGACCACCGGCGGCGCCGCGCCGGTCTCCTCGAGGCCGACGTCGCCGCGCAGGCTCTTGAGCGAGGTGCGCTCCTGCGCGAGCCCCAGCCCCGCGGTCGCGGCGAGAAGGGCGACGAGCGTCGCGACGCGTGTCGCCGCCAGGGCGACGCGCCCGGCTCCGGTTCGCGGTTCGGCCATGGTTGCCCTCCATCGGTGTGCCATCGGATCAGACCTTCTCAAGTGTCGCCGGGGAGTCGGGCCCGGCGACCGGCGGCGACGGCGGCAGGGCCGCGTCCACGCGCCTGTCGAAACGGTGGGTGAACGTGAAGACGCGCTCCGGGCAGACGTCGACGCAGCGCCCGCACGCCGTGCAGTCGCCCGAGAGGATCACCGGGGTCGCGCCGTCGCGGCCGCGCAGCGCCGGCGCGATCACGTGGTTCTCGGGGCAGACCGCGAAGCAGTCGAGGCAGTCGTCGCAGCGCGTCCGCCCGCGCGCCGAGACGCGCAGCAGCGTCGCCTTCCCGATCAGCCCGTAGGCGGTGCCGACCGGGCAGACATGGCCACACCAGCCGTCGCGGGCGACGACGAGATCGAACACCAAGATCGCGACGACGATCGAGAGACCCGCCAGCGTGCCGAACAGGACGGCGCGATAGATCAGCGTCACCGGATTGATCAGCTCGAACGCGATCGTGCCGGTCGCAGCAGCGGCGGCGAGCACCGCGACGGCGACCAGCCAGCGCGTCTCGCGCCGCATGGAGAAACCCTTCTCGACGCCGAGCCGGCGGCGCAGCCAGGCGGCCAAATCCGTGACCGGGTTCACCGGGCAGACGAAGGAGCAGAAGGTGCGGCCGCCGAAGATCAGATAGAAGCCGATCACGATGGCGACGCCGGTGAGCGCCGTCGTCTCCGGCCAGTGGCGGGCGACCAGCGACTGAAGGACCACGAACGGATCGGTGAGCGGCAGCACGTCGAAGGTGAGACTCGCGGCGAGCGTGCCCTTGGCGATCCACACGCCCGCGAGCGGGCCGGTCAGGAACAACGCCAGCACGCCGAGCTGGGTCAGCCGGCGCAGGATCAGATAACGGTTCGCGGTCCAGACGCCGTGCAGCCGGCGCGCCTCGCGGCCGGGAACGCGCGCCGCGGCGCGGGGCGTGCCGTGCGACGCCGATCGAGTCGGAGTGGCGGCCGGAGTGCTGGCACTCATGGCTTCGGCTCCGGCAGACGGTCCGGCAGATCGATGAGGCCGGGCACCAGCTCGCGACCGGCCTTCTTCTTCTCCTCCCAGCCGCGGCGGTAGTGCTCGTCCTGGCGGCCGGCGGCGAGCTTGATCGGCAGCACCTTGATGGCCGCCTCGGTGAGCACGCAGGACTTCTCGCACTTGCCGCAGCCCGTGCAGGCGTCGGCGTGGACGACCGGCTCGAACACGGCGTGCTTGCCGGTGCGGCGGTTGTGCGTCTGCTCCAGCGTGATCGCCTTGTCGATCACGGGGCACACCCGATAGCAGACGTCGCAGCGCAGCCCCTGCAGATTGAGGCAGGTGTCGCGCGACGCGATCACGGCGACGCCCATGCGGGCCGCCGTGATGTCGACGAGGCCCTTGTCGAGCGCGCCGGTCGGGCACGCCTTCACGCACGGGATGTCCTCGCACATCTCGCACGGAATTTTTCGCGCCCGGAAGAACGGCGTTCCGCCGGCCGGCCCGGCGGCGAGATCGGCGAGCTTCAGTGTGTCGTACGGGCAGGCGCGCACGCACAGCCCGCAGCGCACGCAGGCGGACAGGAACCTGTCCTCCGGCAGCGCGCCGGGCGGCCGCAGCGCGTCGGCCGGCAGCGAGCGCGACTGCGCGGCGAAGAGCGCGAGCCCGAGCCCGCACGCGCCCGCCCCTACCGCCGTGCGCAGGGAGGCCTGCACGAAGCGGCGGCGGGTCGGGGCTTTCGGTTCGCTGTCGCGCGCCATCTCGGCTCACACTCGCCTTCGATCACCGGTCATCCGCGGGCTCGACCCGCGGATCCATCCTTCGAAAAGCAAGCGTCCTCCTGGTTCGATGGATGGCCGGGTCGGGGCCGGCCATGACGGCGTTGTTGAACGTTTCGAATCGCGCCGGTCAGATCGGCACCACCTTGCAGGCCGCCTTCTTGAAGTCGGTCTCCTTCGAGATCGGGCAGGTCGCGTCGAGGGTGAGCTTGTTGACCAGCTGGCCCTCGTCGAAGAACGGGATGAAGACGAGGCCCGGCGGCATCTTGTTGCGGCCGCGGGTCTCCACCCGCGTGATCACCTCGCCGCGGCGCGTGATCACCTTGACGGACTGGCCGCGCCTCAAGCCCCGGCTCTGCGCGTCGTCCGGATGCATGAACAGCTGCGCGGTCGGATAGGAGCGGTGCAGCTCCGGCACGCGGCGCGTCATCGAGCCGGAGTGCCAGTGCTCCAGCACGCGGCCCGTGCACAGCCACATGTCGTAATCCTTGTCCGGGCTCTCGGCGGCCGGCTCGTAGGGACAGAAGATGATCCGCGCCCGGCCGTCCGGCTTGCCGTAGAACTTCACGCCCTCGCCGGCCTTGACGTAGGGATCGTAG
Organism: Rhodoplanes elegans; assembly: GCF_016653355.1. Classification (GTDB taxonomy): domain Bacteria; phylum Pseudomonadota; class Alphaproteobacteria; order Rhizobiales; family Xanthobacteraceae; genus Rhodoplanes; species Rhodoplanes elegans. The sequence continues at coordinate 18,293 of NZ_NHSK01000048.1, forward strand.
CCCTCGCGGAAGCGCCACAGCGTCTCCTTGCCGTCGACCACGGGCCAGCGCAGGCCGCGCGCCTTGTGATAGATGTCGAACGGCGCGAGATCGTGCGCCTTGCCGCGGCCGAAGGCGGCGTACTCCTCGAACAGCCCCTTCTGGACGTAGAAGCCGAACGCCTGGGACTCGTCGTTGTCGAAGCCCTGCTGGGTCTCGGCGAGCGGGAACTTGTTCACGGCGCCGTTCGCGTAGAGCACGTCGAAGAGCGTCTTGCCGCGCAGCTCCGGCTTCTTGGCGATCAGTTCCTCGGGCCACACCTCCTCGACCTTGAAGTATTTCGAGAACTCGATGGTCTGCCAGAGGTCGGAGCGCGCCTCGCCCGGCGCCTTCACCTGCTGGCGCCAGAACTGGCCGCGCCGCTCGGCATTGCCGTAGGCGCCCTCCTTCTCCATCCACATCGCAGTCGGAAGAATCAGATCGGCGGCGAGCGCCGTGACGGTCGGGTACGGATCGGAGACGACGACGAAGTTGTCGGGGTTGCGGTAGCCCGGCAGGCCCTCGCCGTTCATGTTCGGCGCGGTCTGCATGTTGTTGGTGCACTGGACCCAGTAGGCGTTGAGCTTGCCGTCCTTGAGCATCCGGTGCTGCACCACGGCGTGATAGCCGATGTTGCCCGGGATGGTGCCTTCGGGGAGCTGCCAGATCTTCTCGGCGACGGCGCGATGCGCCGGGCTCGTGACGACCATGTCGGCCGGCAGCCGATGCGCGAAGGTGCCGACCTCGCGGGCCGTGCCGCAGGCCGAGGGCTGGCCGGTGAGCGAAAACGGGCCGTTGCCGGGCTCGGAGATCTTACCCGTGAGCAGATGGATGTTGTAGACGAGGTTGTTCACCCAGGTGCCGCGGGCGTGCTGGTTGAAGCCCATGGTCCAGTAGGAGACGACCTTCTTCTTCGGATCGGCATAGAGCCTGGCGAGCTTGAGGAGCTTGTCGGGCTCGACGCCGGAGAGCTTCGCCGTGTACTCGAGCGTGTATTTCGCCACCTGCTCCTTGTACTGGTCGAACGTGATGTCGCGCATGCCGGCCGGATCGATGGCGCCGTCCTTTCCGGCCTTGTGCGAGGCGTTCTTGGCTGCCACCTCGCGCGGATCGGTCGGGCGCAGCCCGTAGCCGATGTCCTCCACGGTGTGGGCGAAGGCGACGTGCTTGCCGACGAAGTCCTGGTTCACGGCGCCGTTCTGGATGATCCAGTTGGCGATGAAGTTGAGGATCGCGAGGTCGCTCTGCGGCACGAAGATCATGCCGTTGTCGGCGAGCTCGAAGCTCCGGTGCTCGAAGGTCGAGAGCACGTGCACCTCGCAGCCGTCGTGGGTGAGGCGCCGGTCGGTGAGGCGCGACCACAGGATCGGATGCATCTCGGCCATGTTGGCGCCCCACAGCACGAAGCCGTCGGCGTGCTCGAGGTCGTCGTAGCAGCCCATCGGCTCGTCGATGCCGAAGGTGCGCATGAAACCGGCGACCGCCGACGCCATGCAGTGGCGCGCGTTGGGATCGAGATTGTTGGAGCGGAAGCCGGCCTTGTAGAGCTTCGCCGCGGCGTAACCCTCCCAGATCGTCCACTGGCCCGAGCCGAACATGCCGACCGCGGAGGGGCCGCTCTTCTTCAGCGCCGCCTTCCACTTCTCGGCCATGATCGTGAAGGCCTGGTCCCACGTGATCGGCGTGAAGTCACCGGTCTTGTCGAACTTGCCGTTGCGCATGCGCAGCAGCGGCCGGGTCAGCCGGTCCTCGCCGTACATGATCTTCGACAGGAAGTAGCCCTTGATGCAGTTGAGGCCGCGATTGACGGGCGCGTCGGGATCGCCCTGCGTCGCCACGACCTTGCCGCCCTTGACGCCGACCAGCACGCCGCAGCCGGTGCCGCAGAAGCGGCACACGCCCTTGTCCCAGCGGATGCCGTCGCCGCGGGCGACCTGCGCGTCCGCCGTCTCGGGGACCGTCACGCCGGCGGCGGCCGCGGCGGCCGCCACGGCGGCCAGCTTCATGGTGTCGCGTCGCGTCTGCTCGGACATGTTCAAGCCTCCATGACGTGCGGAGCCGCAGGGCCGCGGTCCGGATCGAATCCGTGATAGACGAGCGCCGCGGCGACCACGCCGGGCGTGCGGTGAATGGTCTCGAGGCCCGACAGCGCAGTCGCGGTGTCCGTGTCCTCGAGCGTGACGATCAGCCGGCCGCCGTCGAGCACGGCGTGCAGCTCGCTGCCGGGAATGGCTTCCAGCGCCCGCGCGATCTCGTCCGCGCGCGCTGGCAGGGCGTGGACCAGCACGCCACAGACATTGGTGCCGCAGACACCCGTGTCGCTCTTCGTCATGACGTGACCTCTGGAGAAGCGGCGGCGTCCGCGCGCGCAATGGGCATGTCGGGGGACAGCACGCTGGCGGTCAGCACGCCCGGCATCTCGGTCAGTGCCTGCAGGGTCGCGGCGACGGCGTCGGCCGGGACCTCCGCGATCAGGCGGCCGCGCGTCGGCTCGGAGACGCGAACGCCTTCGAGCGCACGCACCGCGTCGCCGACGGCGTCACGGCGGGCGGGCGCCACCTGGACGAGAATCGCGACGCGCGCGTCCGGTATCGCGGATCGAGACGACGGCGCGTCGGCGGCACCGCGCCGCCAGCGACCGGTCAGGACAAGTCGACGATCAAGGACGGCGGACTCGGAGGACGGAACGGCGGGCATGCAGTGCGACCTCGGCCGGGCGGAAGGCTGGGCGGGACACACGCGGGGGACGTGGACTGGCGCGGTAGTAGGCGACGGCGCGCAAAAGATCCTTGATCCCGATCAGTCATCTTTCCGATTCCGGGAAATTGCCCACAACGGCAGCGCATTCAGACTATTATTTAGGCAAACCAGATCGATGCCCGAGCGGTATCGCGGCGAGCGCGGCGCCGCACATACCGCCCCTCGACCGACAGATCAGGAAACGCCCCGATGTGGCGAAACGCCGCTCGCGAGGCGCCGGCGCGCCTCCGTCCGTGTTTCGCAGCCCGTGACGTCGTCTGCGAGACATACGCCGGCTAGACGCGCTGGAGGACCGCGACGGTGTTCGCGGCGAGCCGCACCGTCAGGGCCCCGTGGCCGCTCGCGACCGGGCCGATGTTCTCCAGCCCGCCGCCGCCGAACGCGGCCGCGTCGCTGTTCAGCACTTCGCGCCATGATCCGTCGGCGAGCAGGGGATGCTGGATGCGGTAGCCGTCCGCGAAGGCGTGGTTGTTCAGGCTGGCGACGACGACGAGCTCCTGCCCGGCGTCGGCGCGGCGGACGGCGAGCACCCGGTTGGCGTCGTGGACGTGCAGGATGTCGAGCGCGTGCGACCGTAGCGCGGCGGAGCCCCGGCGCAGCGCGATGACGGCCCGATAGAACGCGAGCAGCCGCGCCCCCTCGCCTTCCGCCAGCGCCTCGAAGTCTTCGCGGTGACCGATGAAGTCGTTATAACGATAGGGCTCGCGGGCGCCGACCTCCTCGCCCATGAAGAACATCGGCGTCGCCGGGCCGAGCAGACCCAGCGCCGCGATCACGCGGGTGCGCGCCTCGGCGAAGCCCCGCGTCGCGCCGACCAGCGGCGCACCGTTGACGGCCGTGACGATGGTGCGGGCCGAGTAGACCTTGTGGCCGTTCTCCTCGTAGCTCGAGTTGCCGGCCTCGTCGTGCGACTCGTGATAGACGACATGCCCGTGCGTGCTCGCCGCCAGCGTGCCGGCGAACCACGTCATGTTCAGCGGCCGGTCGTCACCGTAGCCGGCGAACTTCAGCAGCCGGGCACGAGCGGAATCGTTGGTCGCGTCGCCGACCAGCTGATGGTAGAACTCGGCGTACCAGGCGGCGTCGAAGCCGAGCCCACCCGCGGCCGTCGGCTGGGTCACGGCCGGCCAGCCGGAGTGGTCCTCGGCGATCAGGATCACGTCCGGCCGCACCAGGCGCATGGTGCGGGTCCACTCCCGCAGGAACTTCTGGCCGAAGATGCGCGCGCCGTTGGCTGGGCGTCCGTCGGCGTGCAGCTTCGCATAGGCGTGCAGCGAGGTCGTCTGGTCGACCCGGAAGCCATCGACGTGGAACTCGTCGACCAGCATGGCGGCCGAGGAGATGAACAGCTTGCGGACGTTCTCCTCCCAGAAGCGCGGCGCCCAGCCGGTCGAGTCGTTGTCGATGTAGCCGCCCTCGGGGAACGAATAATCCTGCGGCCGGCCCTCGTACCAGTACCAGATGTTGCGCTCCGGCGCGGTCGAGTCGTAGGCCCACTCGGCCCGCTCGGCGTCGGCGATGTAGTGGTTGTAGACGACGTCCATGATCACCGCGATGCCGTGGCGGTGGCATTCGCGCACGAACCACTTGAACTGATCACGTCCGCCGCCCGCGTACTCGATCGCGAGGTAGTGCGACGAGCCGTAGCCCCAGCTCGCCCAGCCTTCGTATTCGGCGAGCGGCATCAGCTCGACCGCGTTGACGCCGAGCCGGCGCAGATAGGGCAGGAACGCCATCGCGTCCTTGAGCGTGCCGCGCGGGCCGCGGCCGGCGGCGAGCCCGTCGACATGCAGCTCGTAGATGATCAGATCCTCGAGCCGGCGCGGCACCGGATTGGCGGGATCGTACTCGTCGCGCCAGAACGCCTCCTCCGGCGTCCATTCGGTCTCGGGGAACACGCAGGACTCGAACGCCTTGGTGATGCGGGCCGGATCGACGACGACCGAGCAGCTCTTGGTGCCGTCGAGGCTCTTGCGGCACCCGCACCAGCTCGGCCCGCGGGCGGGGTCGACATTGCCGCTGCCGATCTGGCAGCGGGAGAACAGATCGGTGCGATAGGCGATCGTGCCGTCGTCGCGGGTGATGCGGTACATGTAGAGCGTGTGGTCGTAATCGCTCCAGGCGCCGCCGCCCGGCAGCTCGGCCGCGACCGTCGTCCACACGCCGTCGTCGTCGCGATGCATGGCCGTGGCCGTGTCGACGTCGCGGCCGTCGTCGAAGATGTAGCCGCCCTTCTCGTTGTTCGGCCCCGAGAGCGTCGCGCGCACCAGCTCGACAGTACGGGCGTTCGGCGCCCAGACCGCGAAGCGCACCCGTTCGCCGTCGTCGCCGAACACCGGATTGGCGCCGAGCCGCCGGCAATGGGTGAGGTGGTAGCGCTCGACCTGGTCGGCTCCGCGCAGCACGAACTCGCGATGCTGATCGGAGGACGACCCGACGCTCTGCTCGGTCGGCATCGCCGAGACGGTGCCGGCGTCGGTCGCCGTCGTGACGCTCCAGCGCAACGTCGCGCCCTGTGCGGCGTCGTCGAGTCGGACGGTGGCGCGAAACGCCGGGCAGCCGTCGTCGGCGACGAACGGCTCCATCGGAACGCTCGACCACTGCGCCGAGGGGCGACCTTGGTCGTCCCAGCTCCCCGCCAGCCTGACGTCACGCAGCACGATGTGGCGAAGCCCGGTACGATACTCGAAATGGACAGCGATCGGCATGATGGCCTCCAGTGACATGGCGCCCTTCGGCCCTCTCCCCGCGCGCGGGGAGAGGTTAAGACCGTGCCGTCAGCTCCGCGGCTCCGGCCCGATGATCCAGTGCTCGCGCACCACCAGGCGATGCAGAAAGCGCGGCTCGGCGCAGCGGCGCCAATCACTGGCCAGCATCGCGCCCTCGATCGAGGTCTCGGCCGCGAGCGCCGCGTCGCGATCGTCGAACCAGAGCTGCTCGACGCAGTCGAGCGGGGCCTCGCCGATCGCGTAGGCGCCGTCGCGCACATGGCCCTGCTGATACCGCCGGAGCCCCGGCAGCGCCGCCGCCAGGGCGGCGTGGGTCCCCAGCATGTGACTGCGGAAATCCCCGAGCGGCAGGCCTTCGCGCCGCTTGGTCAGCACGAGCAGCAACGCGAGCGTGGTGTCGCGCGCCTCCGCCGGTCCGGGCAGCAGCAGATGCGCCGTGGTGTCGAGCGCGAGCGTGCGCCAGAATGCCGCCCAGCGCGGCTCGTCGGCGCGCGCGCCGTCGATGAACTCCGGCGACTGCAGGGAGGCGAGCTGCTCGGTCTCGTTCGCGAGCCAGATCTCCGCGACGCCGCTCCACAGCGGCTCGGCCGAGTCGCCCGGCCGCGCGACGCGGGTGTCGACCTTGTACTTTCTGATCTGCGCGATGCGGCTCGCGTAGCGCACCGCGTGCTCCTCGACCCAATAGCGCTGGAACGCCGCCTCGGTCATGCCGGGCTTGGGGCTCGCGAAGATGAACTGGTGGATCATGGTTGCCCGCGGGGCCTCCGTCCTCGCTCGTCATGGCCGGGCTCGTCCCGGCCATCCACGTCTTCGACCGTTGCAGATTTATAGCGCGGCCTGCGGCCGCCCGTGGATGCCCGGCACGGGGCCGGGCATGACGGCGGAGAGGACAGACCGTTTCACCACCCCCACCGGCGCAGCGGCGGATCGCCGTCCAAAACCTCGATCAGCTTGCGGCCGGTCAGCGCGCTGTCCGGCGTCGAGCGGCCGGTGACGAAGGGCCAGTCGACCAGCACGCTGGTCGGATGACCGAAATTGCCGTGGAAGCCGCCGTCCGGGCCGGTCGCGTCGCGCAGGATGAACTCCAGCGGATAGGGCGGCGGCCCCATGTTGAAGTCGAGGAAGGTGTTGCGCGCCTTCACGAAGGCGGTGCCGTCCTTGTAGTCGTATTCGAGGCAGTGGCCGGTGACGTGCTTGCCCCAGATGATGCTCTTCCTGATGTTCATGTCGCGTGCGAAGGCCAGGCAGGCGACGCCGTAGCATTCCGCCGCGATCGGCTTGCCGGCGGCGAGAAAGGCCAGAATCACGTCGTGGACGCGCTGGTTGTTGACCATGTCGACGACCGGCCCGGAGCCGCCGACCAGCAGCACCGCGTCGTAGCGCGCGATGCTGTCGCGCGCCGCTTCCAGAGCGCGGTTGTAGGCCTCGAGCAGCCGCACGAAAGCGGGCGCCGAGTAGTAGGGCCGCTCCGGGAACCAGGCGGCGAGCGAGATCGGGTGTTGCAGGCGTGCGCCTTCCGGGGTCGAGGGATCGTCGAAGCGCCGCACCTTGGCGGCCATCTCGGGCGAGGTCACCGGACGCTGCAGCGGCGGATCGAAGAAGTCCGGATCCATGCTGACGGGAATCGCGTTCGGCCGCTTGCCGGTCGGCGTGCAGAAATCGACCGTGTATCCTGCGCGATCGAACTCCTCCAGCGGCCCGATCAGCTCCTCGCCCCAGTAGCCCCACTCCGAGAGCATCACCAGCACATGGCGTTTTCCGCGCGGCTCCGGCAAGGGCGGAAGTGGCGCCGTCGGGGGCGCCGCGGGACCGGCCAGGATCGCGTCCTTGATCGCGTCGACGAAAGTCTCGGTCGCGTGCCAGGAGCTGTTGGTGACGAGATCGCCGTCGACCACCACCTGATTCTTCTCCGGGGTGCCGGGCGCGCAGGGCGTGTAGAGGCCGCCGGCATTGATCACGTCGGCCAGCACCACCTTGTTGCAGATCACCTTGCGGCCGGCGAGCAGATCCGGCGCCGGCGTGAGCAGCCACAGCCCATGGCACGCCGCGCCCTTGACGATCGCCTTGTTCTGCATGGCGCGGCGGAAGAACCGCGCCGCCGGCACGCCGCGCGCCACCTCGGCCGCGTTGGCACCGGTCACGTCGTCGCGCTCGCTCCAGCGCAGCCGCACGCTGGTGTAGTTCGCCGAGACGATCACGGCGGCGTAGTCCTCGGGCGCCACCTCGTCGACGTCCTTGTCGACGTCGATCCATTCGGGCTGCTCGACCACGCCGGGCTCGACCGTCGAGTAGAAGCGTGCGCTCGCCTGGCCCCACAGGCGCGAGACGAGCTCGACGGTCGCGCCGTGGGCGGCGAAGCGCTCGCGATAGAGGCGGATCTCGCCGGGGATGAACTGCGACTCGACCAGGACGGCGATCTTCCTGCCGGCGAGCGGAGCGTTCGACATGACGGTCTCCTGTTCGGCGTGCGGTGCGACGTTCGGGATGATGTGCGGTCGGGCGGGCCTTCAGGTGGGAATCGCCGCGAACTGGACGACGAGCGCGATCGCACCGCCGTCCTGCGCGCCCGAAAGATTGGCGAGCGAGATCTGGAAGTCGTCGGGGTTCGACGGCTTGAGCTGCGCCGTCATGTCGATGCCGTTGACGACCACGCGCTCGATCGACAACCGCCCCGGCGGCATGAAGTCCGGCAGCACGTTGATGGTCGTCTGGTTCGGTGACGGACGGATGCGGAAATAGAGGCAGAAGCCGTTGTCGGCGCCGTTGCCCGCATCGACGAAGGTGCGGATGTAGACATGCGCCAGATAGGCGAGCTCGAAGGCGTGATAGCCGATCGCGTGGCTGCTCTTCATGCCGTACTGGCCGTCGAGGATCGGCAGCCCGTTCTCGGTGGTGCGGAAATAGTAGCCCTGCCGCTCGCGGTCGAGGAAGAATAGGTTCCAGAAGGCGGAGCATTCGCGGGCGAGCTGCAGGTAGATGCTGTCGCCCACCGTGGCGCCGTGCAGGATCAGATAGGCGAGCACGCCCTGCTCCTGCTGCCAGAAGTCCTTGGTGGCGCCCCAGGCGAACTGGATCGGCATGCCGCCGTTCGGGTGGCGCTCGACGCAGTCGAAGATGCCGCCGCGCACCGCGTCGAGCCCGACCGTCGCCATGTCGTCGCCCAGCTTGCGGGCGACCTGGAGGAGGCGCTTGGCGTGGTTGTCGTCGGCGGAGGCCTGCGGCCCGTGCCCCATGGCGCGGTGGCGGGCCGCGCGCATGTGGAAGTAGTTGGCGCAGCGCGTCAGGTTCCAGGCGATCTTCAGGTTGTGACCGACCACGGCGCGGTCCTGCTGCCAGCGATACGCATGGTCGGGCGTCCAGTCGTCGTGGAAGCGCTCGTTGACGTATCTCGAGCTCGGATCCGGGAACTTCTCGACGATCAGGGTGGTCGTCTCCTCCAGAATCGAGATTGCGGTCTTGAGGAGATCGGCCAGATAGGGGCGCGCGCTGCCGGCCGGCAGCGGCTCCAACGTGAGGATCAGGTTGACCAGATAGGCCGGGATGTGGTCGCCGATCGAGTTCCAGTTCTTGCGCTTGCAGTTCTCGCCGAGCGCCGGCGTGTCCGGCCGCATCGTCACCGGATCGAGATGCGAGTAGTAGCCGCCCTTGCCGGCGAAGCCCTTGGCGGTGGCGGACGGCGGATCCCAGTAGAAGGCCTGGAAGCTCTGGATGGTGCGCTTTATGTCCTCCAGCACCTCGGTGTCGAGTGTGATGCGGTAGTACTGGGTGAGTCCCGCGATGGCGTAGATCTGCTCGTAGAGCGGAATGGTGCCGATGTCGTCCGGCCCCTGCGAGGCGAAGTACAGGCTCTCGCCCTTCTCGCCCTCGCTGTGGCGGCGGCGGCCGTAGGCCCAGAAGCAGTACTCGCCGTCGTGGCTCGACGAGCGGAACGCCTCGCGCAGATACTTCACGGCCGCCTGGGCGGCGAGGAAGTAGCGCTCGGCGCCGGTGATCAGGAACGCCGTCGAAAGGTCGTAGAGCAGGCGCGACAGCACTGCGCATTCCTGCACGTTGTCGTCGACCGGCTGGCCCAGGATGTTGAGGTTGGTGCGGTAGAACTTGGCGAAGTCGTCGATCGTGTAGTTGCGGCGCTCGTCGAACAGGTGGTCGAGGATGCGGTCCGCCATCTGGGTGACCTGCACGAGCCACCAGTGGGTCTCCTCGAACAAGTAGCGGTCCGGAGCGGAGTGGAGCAGATAGACGGTGCGCGCCTCGAAGCGGGCGCGGTCGCCGTCCTCCTGATAGAGCCCGGCGACGAAGACGGGCCGGTCGCGCTGGATGTACTTGCGCAGCGCCATCTGCACGTCCGTGCCCGGCGGATCGGCGGCCGGATCGGGGACGCGGTCGCGCGAGATCTGGTCGAGATTGGTGACCACCTGATAGCTCGTCGTCACCCCCACGAAGGCCGTGAACTGATCGCCGCTGCGGGCCTGGAACGTGAAGCTGCCGTTCGCCTCGTCGACCGCCCGAACCGTCCCCGCGATCGTGATGGTCTGGGTGAAGTTCTGCCGCATCGGCTCCCTCCCTGCTCGCTCGGCCGGTTCGCGGCGACGCGGCGGACCAGGCGCGCGGCGTTGGCCACACGCTGGTGACGGCGCGGTCGTGGAACAGCCCGGTTTTGGTCTCGCCCGCTACCGATCGGCGGATCGCACCACCTGCGGTGCAGCCGGCATCGGCGGCGCAACCAATAGGAGATTAGCTTCCTAGTTGCAACCTGTGAATGCAACCGCGCCGATCACGACTTCGCGGGCACCCGACCGGCGCCGGCCGCAGCGCGCCCGGCCGACCGCGCGGGTTCAGCCGCAGCCAATTCGGGTGCAGCGAGTTCGGACGCCGTCCCCCGCCGCCGCGTCACACTGTCATGAAGGCGTCACCGGCTGATCGATACACACGCCGGTGTTCGACCGCGTGCCGTTCGCGCGTGGTGATTTGGACGCATCCCTTTCATCGCAGTCATCGAGGCCCGGTGTGATCTCCTCGCCGTCGAAGGTCCGGTGCGGCGTCAGCGCCGCCGTCCGTCGCACTCCCGCCCTGTCGCGCCAGGGCCTTTCCGAAATCGTCTTCGCCTGGATGTTCCGCGGGCTCGTCTATCCGCAGATCTGGGAGGATCCGGCCGTCGACATGGAGGCCCTGCAGATCGGCCGCGACCATCACGTGGTGGCGATCGCCTCCGGTGGCTGCAACGTGCTCTCGTATCTGATCGCCGACCCGGCGCGCATCACCGCCGTCGACGTCAACACGGCGCATGTCGCGCTGGTGCGCCTGAAGCTCGCCGCCGCCCGGCATCTGCCGTCGTGGCGCGCCTTCTACCGGTTCTTCGGCACGGCCGACGAGGCGGTCAATGTCGAGGCCTACTGGAACCATCTGGCGCCGCGGCTCGACGCGTCGACCCGCGCCTACTGGGAGGGGCGCGGCGCCTTCGGGCTCGGCCGGCGGCGCATCTCGCTGTTCGCCCGCAACGTCTACAAGCACGGCCTGCTCGGCCATTTCATCGGGCTGGGCCACGCGGTGGCGCGGCTCTACGGCGTCGACCTGCGCCGGCTGCTCGCCGCGCGGTCGCGCGAAGAGCAGCTCGAACTGTTCCAGACGCTGCTCGCGCCGCTGTTCGAGAAGCGCTTCGTGCGCTGGGCGGTCGACCGGCCGGTCGCGCTCTACGGCCTCGGCATCCCGCCGGCCCAGTACGCCGCGCTCGCGTCGGCCGGCGGCGGCGACATGGCGGCGGTGCTGCGCAGCCGGGTCGAGCGGCTCACCTGCGGCTTCGATCTCGACGACAACTACTTCGCGTGGCAGGCCTTCGGCCGCCGCTACGGCGACGGCGAGCGCGATCCGGTGCCGCCCTATCTGGAGCGCGACAACTTCGCCGCCGTGAGCGCCCGGGCAAACCGCGTCGCCGTCGTCAACGCGGCGATGACCGAGCATCTCGCGGCGCAGCCGGCCCAGTCGGTCGATCGCTACGTGCTGCTCGACGCCCAGGACTGGATGACCGACGCCCAGCTCGATGCGCTGTGGGGCGAGATCACCCGCACCGCGAAGCCGGGCGCCCGGGTGATCTTCCGCACCGCCGCCGAGCCGAGCCTGCTGCCCGGCCGGCTCGACGACGCGATCCTGTCGCGCTGGCGCTACGAGGCGGACGCCTCGCGTGCCTTCACGGCGCGCGACCGCTCGGCCATCTATGGCGGCTTCCATCTCTACGTGCTGGACGACCGGACCTGAGATGACGCACGCGATCGACGACCGCGGCGGCGATGCGGCGGCCGCCGACGCCACCGCGCGCATGAACCGGATGTACCGCCGCCAGCGGCACCTCTACGACCTCACGCGCAAATACTACCTGCTCGGTCGCGACGATCTGATCGAGCGGCTCGCCCCGCGCCCCGGCGACCGCGTGCTGGAGATCGGCTGCGGCACCGGGCGCAATCTCGTGCGGGCGGCGCGCCGCTGGCCGCAGGCGCGCTTCTTCGGCGTCGACATCTCGACCGAGATGCTGGCGAGCGCCGCGGAGGCGATCGCCCGCGCCGGCCTCGGCGGGCGGGTCGCGATCGCGCATGCCGACGCCGTCACGCTCGACCCGGCCGCCGTGTTCGGCGTGCCGCGGTTCGAGCGGGTCTACTTCTCCTACACGCTGTCGATGATCCCGGACTGGCACGGCGCGCTCGACCGGGCGCTCGCCCTGGTGGCGCCCGGCGGCGAGTTGCAGATCGTCGACTTCGGCGGTCAGGAGCGGCTGCCGGACAGCCTGCGGACGGCGTTGCGGGCGTGGCTGGCGTTGTTCCACGTCACCCCGCGCGACCATCTGGAGACACGTCTCGCCGCCCGGGCGCAGGCGCTCGGGGCGGCGTTGACGGTGGAGCGTCCTTACCGCGGCTACGCGCAGCGCGCCCGCCTGCGGATCGCCTGCTGACGGCACGGCTCGCCGACACGACCGCGCGTCCGGCCGCGAAAGATCGACTTCGGCGCCGCGGCGAGATCGCCGCTGCGCCCGGTGGCGACGGGGCCGCGGGCCGCTCAGCCGCGCTTGCGACGGCCGCGGGCACCACCCTTGCGGGCCGGCTTCTCGGCGACCTCTTCGACCTCGGCCTCGTCGGCGCCCTCGATCGAGAACTCGTCGAGCGAGTGACCGTCGGCGAGCAGCGCCGCCAGCCACTTCGGATGCGCGCCACGGCCGGCCCAGGTCTCGCCGTTCGGACCGCGATACTTCGGCGCCACCTTCACGCCTTTCAGGGCGCTCGACCGGCCGCCGGCCGACGCGCCACGGGCCGGGCGGCCGCGCGCCGTCTCGAGCGCGCTGAGCTGCTTCTTCAGCTCGCGGCTCCGCTCCTCCAGGGTGTCGTCGATCTCGCCGCGCAAGGCGAGCAGCGCATCGACGTCCATGGCCTTGAGATTCACATTAGCCATTGTCCGACTCTCCTAAATGGAGGTGAAGTTTTCTTCCGAGGGTCGAGCTTGTGCCGGGCAACCTCGTGACGATCGATCTCGGCGCGATCGATCTCGGTCCGGTCGGCGAACAAACCGGTGGGCGGGATATGAATAAGGCTCTTCTCACGTGCATGACTGTATCGCAAGTGAAAAACTGTATTTGGCTAACCGCGGAAAAATTGCGCCGCGCAAATATATTTACTTTTGATTTGTAGAGCCGAGGCCTCGCCCCGCGCTTATCGGCCGGCTGGACCCGGAAATCGGCCCGAAGTGCCACCAAACAAACCTGATTGTATTAGAATTAGCCCCATCCGCAAGCGAAAACACGCGAGAAACACTACGGAAACCTCTCCGTCGAAAACACCGGAGCGGCGACTTTCCACATGTTTTCCCGACATTCGGAACAACATGCGAGGCTCGCGAGGTTGCGCACTCCGCAACTCGACCGCACGAATCAGTGTCGTCGACAACCTTTTGTCGGATACCGGCCATCCGCCGGCGGGCGACCAGATTCGGGCACCGAAAGGAATCCGGGATCAAAAGCTCGATTCCGACGGGCCGGACGGGCGACACGAAGCCGGGCTTTTTCACGCAAAAGTCGGTCGGCGCAGGAAAATCCCGGGGCCGGAACTGTGGCCTTGGCGCGGCGGAATGGCCCGTGGCAACGAAATGCCGACGCAAGGGTCCGGGCAATCCCCTTGCCGGGCGGCGCCGTGCCGAACCGGCGGGGCTGTCGCGCACGCAGGTCAGGCGAGCGGCGCCGGGCGTTGCGTGGCCCGCCATCTCCGACGCATCATCCCGCCCGTCGTTTCCCTATTCCGACCGCAGAGGCATTCATGGTCCTGGAAATCGCGCAGATCGAGGTGAAGCCCGGCCTGGAGGCCGAGTTCGAGGCGGGGGTCGTGAAAGCGGTGCCGCTGTTCCGTCGGGCCAAGGGCTGCTCCGGCGTGACCCTTCAGAAGAGCCACGAGAAGCCCTCGCGCTACCGCCTCTTCGTCAAATGGGAGACGCTGCAGAACCACACGGTCGACTTCCGCGGCTCGCCCGACTTCCAGGCCTGGCGCGAATGCGTCGGTCACACCTTCGCGGCGCCGCCCGAGGTCGAGCACGTCGTGCAGGTCGTCGACGGGTTCTGAGCCCGATCGCCGCGCAGCGGCCGATCGATCTGCGGCCTGCGTGGCCGCCATCCGGCATCAGAGTGCCGCACGCGCGTGCGGCACCAGACAGATCGAAGGCTGCCGGCGAACGGCCGGCGCCGGCCGTCAGCCGCAGCCGCCCATGCCCATCGCCATGCCCGGACACTGGCCGCAGCCGCCGGGCGTGCAGGCCGGCTCCGCGTCGGCGCCGCCCTTCTGGGGCGAGGCGATCAGCGAGAGCTGCTGCTCCAGCTCGACGGCGCCACAGGCCGGGCATTCCGGCACGTCCGAGGACCGCACCAGGGTCTGAAACATGTGGCCGCAGCCTTTGCATGCGAAGCCGTAGATCGGCATGACGCCTCCGACGTGATCGAAAACAGAGCGAGTGCGGGAAGCGGGGGTGCCGGGTTCTTGCCTCACGCGGCGCGCGTGCGCAAGAGGCGGGACGCCCCGGCGCCCCTCCACGTGGCGTCAGAGCGTGCCGGAGATCCCGAGGTCGGCGAGAGTCTGGACGGTCAGGGCCCGGGCCGTCGCGCGGGCGGCCGCGACGTCCCCTTCGCAGATCCGGTCGATCAGGGCGATGAGCAGCGCCCGGCTCTTGCGGCCCCGGCTCCGGGCGAACGCGGCGTTCACGTAGATCAGGGTCTGCTGCAGGGTCCGGTCCCAGATCTCCTGCATCACCCGGTTGCCGGCGGCCGCCAGCAGCCATTGCGACAGCTTGCCGCCGAACGCCGGATGGCCCTCGTCGAGCTTCGTGAAGGCCGCGTCGATGTTGCGCTTCAGCGCGGCCGCGCCCGCGATGGTCTGCGGCGTCGGGCTGCGGGCGGCGAGCTCGACCGCGTATTCCAGGAGCGCGAGGCGCACCTGGAACAGCTCGATGATCTCCCGCTCGGAAAGGCGCTTGACCCGCACGCCCTGGAACGGCGGGCGCTCGGCGAGCCCGTCCGCCACGACAGCCTGCAAGGCCTCGCGGATCGGGCCGTTGGAAAAGCCGAACTCTTCGCGCAGCTGCGCCTCGCGGATGCGCTCGCCGGGGGCGTAGACCCCGGTGATGATGCGCTCGCGCAGCACCTCGGCGAGCCACAGGCTGCGCGACGGCGGCGGCGGCTCCGCCGGGGGACGCTGCACGGCCCGCACCGCGGGCTCGTTCCGCGCCGCGGGCTCGGGCCGTACCGTCCCGCCGGCCCCCGGGGCAGCCGCCCGCCCGCGTGCCGAAGCCGCAGGCCTGGTGCGTCGTCCCGGTTCCGTCATCGTCGCGCTCTCCCCGCCGAAGCGCCAGCGCTTACGCGGCCGCCGCGGCGATGACAAGCCGCCGTGGCCGCCGTGCCGGGTCAGAAGAACCGGGCCTTGTAGGAATGCTCGGGCACCGGCGCCGCCAGCGCCCAGTCGGCCAGCTCCTCGTGCCGGGCGAACCAGACGTCCGGGAACTGCTGCATGTAGCGGACGATCTCCTCGAACACCGACATGATCATCGGCCTTCCGCCGAAGTGACAGTGCAGGGTCAGCACCAGCATCGACATCGGCTCGGTGCGATAGAGATAGTCGAACGTGCCCTTGTAGACGTCCCACAGGTCGCGTGGGCTCGAGCGCAGCACGCGATTGTCGGTGAAGTCGCTGTTGGGCACCGCGGCGAGCACCCCGTTCGGCGTCTCGATCCGGTGCGGCAGGTCGATATAGGTCACGTCGGCGTGCCACTTGAGCTTCTCGGCGGCCAGGAAGCTCGTCGTGTGCTCGGTGAAGGCGAGCACCGAGGAGAGCCAGCCGGTCGGCCGCTTGCCGGCCTTCTCCTCCAGGATGCCGAGGCAGCGCCCGATGGTCGCCCGCTCCTCCTCCGGCTCCATGTAGGCGAGCAGCGCGTCCTGGGTGTAGTTGTGGCCGCCGACGTCGTGGCCGGAGCGGACGATCTGCGCCACCGTGTCGGGGAAGAGCTCGGCGCATCGCGCATTGGTGAAGAAGGTGCCGGGGATCTGCAGGCGGTCGAGCGTGCGCACGACGCGCCAGACGCCGACCCGCGCCCCGTAGGTCGACCAGGCGCGGCCGGCGAGATCGACCGTGCCGGGCTTGAGATGCGTGGTCTGCACCGAGTAGTTCGGCGCCTTTCCCTCGGCCCAGGTCTCGTACATCACCGTGACGGCGACGGCGACCCGCTTTCCGTTGGGCCATGTCGGCCCGTTCGCGCGTTCCACTGGACATCCTCCCGATCGTACCTCCGCCGGTGCTGAGAGCCGTCCCATCGATGCGGCGTCGCGCGTCTCGGTCCGGCGCGACGATTTCGACGGAGGGGAATTGCGTCGCGGCCTCTGATTAATTATTAATAATCTGCAAGTCAAGAACGAGCGGCATCCGCGCCGCACGAGGAAACGCAGAAAAGCAAGAGAGGAGCCGACCATGCGCCTGCTTCGGCAGCTCGCGACCGTCGTCGCCACGGCGACCGGACCCGCCGTCTTCAGCACCGGCCTGATCAGCACCGCCGTGATCGGCACCGTCGTGATCAGCACCGTCGTGATCAGCACCGTCGTGATCAGCACCGTCCTGGCGACGGTGTCCGGTCCGGCGGCGGCCCAACCCGGGGCGAAGGATGCCGCCCGAGACTCCTGGCCCGACCGTCCGATCCGCTTCATCGTCACCTCGGCGGCCGGTGGCGGCATCGACCTGATGGCGCGCCTGCTCGCCGAGGGCCTGAGCAGCGAGCTGCCGCAACGCGTGATCGTCGAGAACAACGGCGCCGCCGGCGGCCTGATCGCCACCCGCACGGTCGCCAAGGCGGAGCCCGACGGCTACACGTTCCTGTTCTCGGGACCCGGCATGGCGTCGCTGCCCTATGTCTACAAGACCCCGGGCTTCGACGTGCGCCGCGACTTCGAGAGCGTCTCGCTGGTGACGCGCTATCCGCTCGTGATGGTGACGTCGCCGGACGTGCCGGCCAAAACGCTGCCCGAGTTCATCGCGCTGGTGAAGAAGAACCCCGGCAAGTACGCGTTCGGCTCGAGCGGCATCGGTGGCGCCTCGCACATCCCGCTCGAGGCGTTCAAGGCCAGCGCCGGGCTCGACATGGTCCACGTGCCCTACCGCGGCAGCGGCCAGACGACGGCGGCGCTGCTCGGTGGCCAGATCCATCTCGTCATCGACGGGCTGGCGCCGCAACTCCCCAACATCGAGGACGGCCGCGTGCGGGCGCTCGCCGTCACCACGACCGAGCGATCGCCGAAGCGGCCGGACCTTCCGACCGTCGCGGAGACGCTGCCGGGCTTCGCCTTTCCCATGTGGGTCGCCGTCTTCGCGCCGGCCAAGACGCCCGCCGCCATCGTCGAGCGCATGTCGAAGGCGATCGCCGCGGCCGTGAAGTCACCGGCCGTCGCCAAGCGGTTCGACGAGCTGGTGGTCGATCCGGTGGGCTCCTCGCCCAAGGAGCTCGACCGCTTCCTCGACGAGCAGCTCGCCTTCAACAAGGCGGCGATCGAGAAGGCCGGCATCAGCATCCAGGAGTGAGACATGGTCGCGGAACCGAACGGCGGGGGCGGGCGCGATCGGGGCGCCCTCCTCCAGGTGCTCACCGCGCTGGAGGTCGATTATTGGCACGAGGTCGATCTTCATCACGGCCGCGAGGGGCACGGCTTCTACGTGCCCGACGGCCTGTTCGTGATCGGCGACACGCGGATGGAGGGCCGCGACGCGGTCCGCGGCTTCTATGCGTGGCGGGAGGCGCGCGGCGCCCGCACCGCCCGCCATGTCGTCACCAACTTCCGGATCGACCGGGCCGGCGAGGACGAAGCCACCCTGCGCTGCATCCTGCTGCTCTACGCGGCCGACGGCGAGCCGGTGCTGCCGTCGCTGCCCGCCATCATGATCGCCGACGTGACGAGCGACTGCGTGCGCCAGGACGGCCGGTGGCTCTACCGATCGCACGTGCTGACGCCGGTGTTCATGGGCGGCGTGGCGCCGACCATACCGCCGGCGGCCGAACCGTAGTATCGGTGCAGGCGGAGCCCCGGCCGGTGTCTCGGCCGCGGGCCAGGAGGGAGCCCCCGATGCAGGACGTGCTGAACGAGCTCGCGCCCAAGGGCCGCGTGCGCGCCGCCATCAATTTCGGCAACGCCGTGCTGGCCCAGCAGGACCCGACGACGGGCGAGCCGCGCGGCACCCAGGCGGCGCTCGCCCGCGCCCTCGCCGAACGGCTCGGCGTGGCAGTCGAGTTCGCGACCTACAAGGCGGCCGGAAAGGTGTTCGAGGCGCTCGCCCGCGACGAATGGGACGTCGCCTTCATGGCGATCGACCCGGTGCGCGCCGCCGAGCTCGACTTCACCGCCCCCTATGTGCTGATCGAGGCCGGCTGCGTGGTTCCCGAAAACTCCCCCCTGCAGGATGTCGGGGACGTCGACCGGCCGGGCGTGCGCATCGCAGGGGCGCGGGGCAGCGCCTACGAGCTGCACCTCACCCGCACGCTGAAGCAGGCGGAGCTGGTGCTCGCCCCGAGCGGGCCGGAGGCGCGCGCCCTGTTCCTGAAGGACGGGCTGGAGGCGGTCGCCGGGGTGCGCCAGGAGCTGGTCGCCTTCGCCGAATCGCATCCCGGCTACCGGGTGATGCCGGGCCGCTTCGTCGGCATCGAGCAGGCGATCGCCGTGCCCAAGGGCCGCGCCGCCGCGCTCGCCTTTCTGCAAAACTTCATCGCCGAGATGAAGAAGAACGGCTTCGTCGCCCAGGAGCTCGCCGCGAGCGGCCAGTCGCCGAGCCTGGTGGCGCCGTGAAGCACTGTTCGGTCATTCCGGGGCGCGGACCGCCGTCCAGGCCTCTCCGCCGTCATGCCCGGCCTCGTGCCGGGCATCCACGCCTTGATGCTTCTCAGCAAAGAAAGACGTGGATGGCCGGGACAAGCCCGGCCATGACGAGCCCTGACGTTCAGCGCGCTCAGTTCATTCCGGACGCCGAGGTCGGCTCGATGGCGATCGACAGGCGCTGCTCGCCGGGCTGGCGGTACGGATAGGTGTCGACGCCGAGATACTTCTTGGCCAGCGAATCGATATGGGCGTCGGCCCCATCCTCGGTGACGCTGCGGACCGTGCCGCGGATCTGCAGGTAGCGATAGGGATTGTCGGGGTCGATGATGGCGAGCGCGACCGGCCGGCCGGGCGTGAGCGTCTTGGCCTTCACGCGGCCCTTCGCCGTGTTCACCCGCACGACGCCGTCCGTGTAGTCGAACCACACCGGCGTCACCTGCGGCGAGCCGTCGGCCATCACGGTGGCGATGCTGGCGAAGGCCTTCTTGTCCTTCAAGAGATCGAGATAGGCGTCCGGAGGCGTGACCATCGATTATCTCCCGGGGTCCTGACGGTGTCCTAGGCGCGCCGGCGCGCCGCCGGCACGGTGGTATATAGGGTGGGATGCACCGGCCGACAGGGTCGGGGAGCGCGCCGGCCCGCCCTTTCCCCGCCGCGCTCGCCGGCCCATATTGCGGCCCATGGCCAAGCC
>NZ_NHSK01000049.1 GCF_016653355.1 Rhodoplanes elegans
CTGACGAAGCTCCTCGCCGCGCACCCCCGACGCGCTGCTCGGTCGCGGCGAGGAGCTTCGTCAGCAGCGCGGCGAGCTGGCGCTGCTCGGCGGCCGACAGCGGGTCGAGGAGCTCCTCGACCCCGCCGACGTGATCGGCGATGGCGCGGTCGGCGAGCCGCTTGCCGGCCGGGGTGAGGCGGATGATGGCGCCGCGGCGGTCGCGCGGGTCGGGCCGCCGCTCGACCAGCCCCAGCGCCTCGACCTTGTCGATCCGGTTGGTGATGGCGCCCGAGGTGAGCAGCGACTCGGCGAGCAGGTCGGTCGGCCGCAGCGCGTAGGGCTTGCCCGAGCGGCGCAGCGTCACGATCAGGCTGAACGCCTCCCAAGAGAGCCCGAGCGGCACCAGCCAGCCCTCGCTCCGCCGCTGGAAATGCGCGGCGAGCCGCATGACGCGGCCCTGCACGCCGATCGGCGAGGGATCGAGATCGGGGCGCTCGCGCCGCCATTCGGCGAGCAGCTTCGCGACGGAATCGGACACTTCGGTGGTCATCTGGCCTGCGCTCGAACGTTCGGTGCCGCTGCTCGAACCATGATGCTCGAAACCATGATGCTCGTAACACGGTGTGCGACCGCGAAGGTCGCCGCCGTCGTTTGCGGCACTGCGCACGCATAATGAGCTTGACGAGGCGGGCGTGCAAATGAAAAGCTCAACGTTAAGATAATGAACATCGAGCTGATCGGTGCCGTGTGTCGGCAGGGCATCGCCGCTTTCCCTCCCTTCGGCGCTTTCCTGCGAGCCCCCGCGCATGGACATCTTCGTCGAGAATCTCGTGCAGGTGTGGGACGACGGCGGCGACGGCGTGCGCGCGCTCGACGGCATCACGCATCGCTTCCGCTCCGGCACGCTCACCTGCCTGCTCGGCCCCAGCGGCTGCGGCAAGAGCACGCTCGCCCAGATCGTCGGCGGCATCGAGAGCGCGACCTCGGGCACGATCCGCATCGTCGATCCGAAGACGCCAGGCGCGCCGCCCGCGGCGCCCGGGCAGTGCTCGGTGATGATGTGGCAGTCGCTCAACCTGTTTCCGTGGCGCAACGTCATCGACAACGTCGCCTTCGGTCTCGAGATGGCCGGCGTGCCGCGCGAGGCGCGCTACGCCCGCGCCCGCGAGCTGATCGCCCTGGTCGGCCTGCGGAACTTCGAGGAGAAGGCGTGCAGCCAGCTCTCCGGCGGCATGCGCCAGCGCGTCGCGCTCGCCCGCGCCCTCATCATGGACCGGCCGATCCTCCTGATGGACGAGCCGTTCGCGGCGCTCGACGCGCAGACCAAGATCGTCATGCAGGAGGAGCTCACCCGCATCTTCGAGCGGCTGCGCAACACCATCCTGTTCGTCACCCACGCGATCGACGAGGCGATCCTGCTCGGCGACGAGGTGGTGGTGATGACGGCCCGCCCGGGCCGCATCAAGGAGGTGATCCCCATCGACCTGCCGCGGCCGCGCACCCAGGAGATGGTCGGCACCAAGGACTTCGGCGCGCTCTACGACCGCATCCTCCATCTGATCCGCGAGGAGGTGCTGAACGCCATGCGCCAGCAGGACGAGGCCCTCGCATGATCCCGAGCGGACGCGCCATGTTCGGCGGCTGGAGCCGCCGCGCCGCCACCGGCTTCGCCGGCCGCGGCGGCTTCGCGAGCGGGCGTGCGAAGAGCGGACGGCCGGCGCGCCGGCGCCGCGATCCGTTGTGGATTCGTGCGCTGCCGACGCTGTCGGTCGTTCTCTTCCTCGCGCTCTGGGAAGCCGCGGTGCGGGCCGGCGAGGTGGCGCCGATCATCCTGCCGGCACCCTCCAGCATCGCGCGCTATCTGGTCGCCATGATCGTCGACGGCACGCTGCCGTACAATCTCGCCGTCACCTTCGCGCGCATCATGGCGGGCTTCGTCGTCGCCGGCCTGCTCGGTGTTCTCGTCGGCGTGCTGATGGGCATGTCGCGGATCGCGGCAAAAGTCCTCGACCCCTGGATCGCGGCGCTCTATCCGCTGCCCAAGATCTCGCTGATCCCGCTGCTGATCATCTGGCTCGGCACCGGCGAGGCGTACATCCTCACCATCAGTGCCGTCACGGCGTTCTTTCCCGTGGTCATCAGCACGTTCGCGGGCATCCGCCAGACCAGCCAGGAGTTCGTCAAGGCGGCGCGCGATCTCGGCGCCAGCACCCGCCAGATCCAGGTGCACGTGGTGATCCCCGCGGCGATCCCGAGCATCTTCTCCGGCCTCCATCTCGGCATGGGCGTCACCATCATCCTGGTGGTCGCGGCCGAGATGATCGGCGGCTCCAACCAGAGCGGCATGGGCTATCTGCTCATCCGCTACGGCCAGGTGATGGAGACCGAGAAGGTGTTCGCCGCCCTGGTCGTCCTCGCCGTGTTCGGCGGCGTCATCATCAAGGCCCAGCAGGCGATCGACCGTATCGTCGCGCCCTGGGCCTTCGGCAAGCATTGAACAGGACCGCGACATGGCACGCATCCTCATCGAGAACGGCCTGGTGGTCACGGTCGACGGCGCCCGCAACATGTATCCGGGCGGCGCCGTGCTGGTCGAGGACGGCCGCGTCGCGGCGGTCGGAACGAGCGTCGATCCGGACGTGCGGCGCGCCGTCGACGAGGTGATCGACGCCGAGGGCTGCCTGGTGATGCCGGGGCTGATCAACCTGCACCAGCACCACTGGTACGTGCTGTTCAAGGGGCTCGCCGACGGCATGCTGCTGGAGGACTGGATCACCGATCTGGTCTTCCCGCTGGTGTCGCGGCTCGACGCGCAGGCGATGCGGGTGGCGAGCTGGCAGTGCGGGCTCGAGATGCTGGCGACCGGAACGACCTGCTCGCTCAACCACTCCGTCACGGTCACGACGCCGGAGATCGTCGAGGCGATCGTCGCGCCGCAGGCCGAGCTCGGCATGCGCCAGATCTTCGCCAAGGAGCTGCGCTGCCGCAACCCGCGCTTCGCCGCGCATCCGCTGACGCTCGACGAGTCGCTCGCCGCCTTCGCCGAGGAGGCGCGGCGCTGGGACGGCGCCCATGGCGGCCTCGTGCGCATGGGCATGGTGATCGAGGCGAACGCTCACTGGACCGCCTCGGGCATGAGCACCGAGGAGCTGATCACGCGCGGCTATCAGCTCGCCCGCGATCTCGACCTCAAAATCTCGAGCCACATCGCCGGCGGCACCTTCTCGCTCGAAAAAGGCTTCCTCAAGCATCTGCGCGACACCGGACGCACAGACGTCCGCTACCTGATGCAGCTCGGCGTGCTCGACGAACGCTGGATCCTCGCCCACGGCATCCACTGCACCGAGCTCGACCTCGAGCAGATGGCGCATGTCGGGGCGAGCCTCGTCTACACCCCGACCAGCGAGTCGATCCGCGGCGGCGGCATCGGGCCGATCGCCAATGCGGTCCGGCTCGGCATCGTCACGGCGCTCGGCACCGACGGGCCGATGGTCGATTACACCGACGACATGCTCGAACAGATCAAGGCCTGCGTGCTGTTCCAGCACCAGCGCCACCTCGACCCGACCCGCCTCTCGGTCGAGCAGGCGATCGAGATGGCGACCATCGACTCGGCGCGCGCCGCCGGGCTCGACGCCGAGATCGGCTCGCTCGAGGTCGGCAAGCGCGCCGACATCGCCGTGTTCGACATGCGCCGGCCCCATGTCGGGCCGCTGCTGCGGCCGCTCTCCGCCTTCGTATGCGCCGGCAAGGGCTCGGATGCCAAGGTCGTGCTGGTCGACGGCGAGATCGTCTATCGCGACGGCGCGTTCCCGCACTGCCCCGACCATCGCGAGGTCTTGCGCGAGGCCGAGGCGATCGGCCGCTCGATCGCCGAGCGCGCCGGCCTTTCGGCCCGCATGGCCTCGCCCTGGCCCGTGCATGCCGCACCGGCGGCGCGCCGCCATCCCGCGCATGTCTAATAAACCTCCGCAGCCCCCACGGAAGAAGGACACGGTCATGAAGGCGTCTGGCAGAGTTCTGGCGATCGTCGCCGCGGTGCTGGGTTTGGCGGGAGCGACGAGCGCGTCGCGCGCCGCCGACGTTCTGCGCATCGGGGAGGGGCCCTTCATCACGGGTGGCGGCTTCCTGGTCGCCGACGAGAAGGGCTACTTCAAGAAACTCGGCATCACGATCGAGAAGCGGATGTTCATCGACGGCCAGCAGGCCGTGCCGGCGCTGATCGCCGGCGAGCTCGACCTCACCTTCATGACCGCGAACGCGAGCCTGTTCAACTCGATCGCGCGTGGCGCGCCACTCGTCGTCGTTCTCGACCGCGGCAACAACAAGGCGGGCCGCGGCTACACGGTCATCAATGTCAGCAAGCCGATGGCGGAGGCCGGCATCAAGACGGCGGCCGATCTCGGCAAGCTGAAGGGCAAGAAGATCGGCGTCAGCGGCACCGGCAGCATCAACCAGTACGTCTTCTCGCTGGCGCTGCAGAAGGTCGGGCTCGATCCGCGCAAGGACGTCACCTGGGTGCTCAACGTGCCGCAGCCCGATCTGATGAAGATGCTCGGCCAGAACCAGGTGGACGCGACCGACCTCGCCTATCAGTTCGGCTTCTTCGCCGAGAAGAACGGCTGGGGCCCGATGATCGCCACCGGCGACGCGATCGATCCGGACGGCCCGATCGGCGTCTACGCGACCCGCCAGGCCTTGTTGCGCGAGAAGCGCGACGTGCTGGTGCGCTTCGCCATGGCCTATCTGCAGGGCGCCAAGGAGTTCAACGCCGCCGCCGCGGCGCCCGACCAGCACCCCGAGATCGTCGACATCCTCGCTCGCACCACGGCGCTGCAGAAGCCCGAGACCGTCAAGGCGATCGCGCCCAACTGGTCCTACACCAACGAAGACGGCATGCCGAACGTCGCCTCGATCATGAAGATGCAGGACTACTGGGCCGACTATTACGACTTCGTCGAGAAGAAGGTCCCGGCCGAGCGGCTGTTCGACCTCTCCATCGCCAAGGAAGCGGTCGCGCGGCTCGAGAAGGAGAAGCCTTTCGCGAAGTGAGGTGTCCGTGCGGGGTCATTCCGGGGCGCGGGCGTAGCCCGCGAGCCCGGAATCCATGCCGGTGTCACACCGCCGCGCGCTGGCATCGACTCACCCCTCATGGTGAGGAGCGCGACGAAGTCGCGCGTCTCGAACCATGCGGCCCCGGATCACCGAAGTCCCGGGCCGCCCTCGCCCTTCGAGACTCGCCCTTCGGGCGCTCCTCAGGGTGAGGGCGGCGATAGATCGGCTCCAGCCGGAACAATCTGAAATCGAGAGAGTCCCATGCCGTCGCGTGCCATCGTCGAGGCGGAGCTGCGGTCGCGCTACAGCGACCTTTTGGACGTGGACTATCCGTGCGTCTCGGATGTCGAGATGGAGCGCCGCGCGACTGCCGTCGCCGGCATGATGGCGACGCACGGGCTCGACGCCCTGATCGTCGCCGAGGCGATGCGGGCCGGCACCGCGACCGGCTGGATCACCGGCTGGCCGGTGACGGCGGAGGCCGTCACCGTGATCGTGCCGGGCGTGCCGCGGCGCATGTTCATCCAGCACTACAACCATCTGCCGCTGGCGCGCCGCATCGCCTGGCACACCGAGGTCGCGTGGGGCGAGGGCAGCGCGATCGGCCGCGCCGCCGAGGCGGTCGCGGCGGCGACCAGCGACGCCGCGATCATGGGTCGCGCCACCGTGGGCGTGATCGGCCGTCTGCCGGCGGGCGAGGCGGAGCGGCTCGCCGGGCGCTTTCGCGTCGTCGACATGAACCGCGCCTATGCGCAGCTCCGCATGATCAAGTCGGACGAGGAGGTGCGCTGGCTCTCGCTGGCCGCCGGCCTCACCGATCTCGCCGTGATGGCCTTCGCCGAGAACGCCCGGCCCGGGACGAGCGAGCGCGAGCTGATCGCCCGCGTGCAGGAGAGCTATCTGGCGCTCGGCGGCACCAACTTCATCCACTACGTCCATTCGACCGGCATGGACGCGCCGGACGTCGCGGTGCCGCGGCAGTATCCGTCCGGCCGGGTGCTGCGCACCGGCGACGTGGTGAGCTGCGAGCTGTCGGTCGACTACTGGGGCTGGACCGGCCAGATCTTGCGCACCTTCTTCCTCGGCGCGGAGCCGAGCCCGCTCTATCGCGAACTGCACGCCGTCGCCGACGCGGCGATGGACGCCGTGCTGGCGCAGGTGAAGCCCGGGGCCCATGCGCGCGATCTCGTCGAGGCGTCGCGGGGCATCGAGGAGGCCGGCTTCACGGTGATCGACGATCTCGTCCACGGCTATGGCGGCGGCTACCTGCCGCCCGTGCTCGGCACCGCGAGCCGCCCCTCCGCCGGCATCCCGGACCTGACGCTCGCGGCCGGCATGGCGCTCGTCGTCCAGCCCAACGTGACGACCCGCGACGGCACGGCCGGCGTGCAGACCGGCAACCTGATCTTGGTCACCGAAACCGGCTGGCACCCGCTGCAGCAGTTTCCGCGCGGCTATCAGGTGCTCTGACCGGACACCGCCCGGCGGGTCCGGTCGCGCACGCATCGACAGCCGCAGCCCCGTCGGCCTATGCTGCGCCGCGGTGTGCGGGCGCCTCGCGCCACGGCTCGTCGAGGTGAGGCTTGAAGACCAGTCAGTTCCGGGTGCCGATGCCGGCGGCCGCGACCCGCACCGAGCGGCTGCGGCTGAAGCTCGAGGAGGAGATCCTCGCCGGCCGGCTGCGCCCCGGCACCCGGCTCGACGAGGAGGGCATCGCGCGGCGCTTCGGCGTCTCCCGCACGCCGGTGCGCGAGGCCTTCAAGGCGCTCGCCTCCGCCGGCCTCGTCGAGATCCGACCGCACCAGGGCGCCCATGTGGCGGTGCTCACCCTCAAGGACATCGTCGAGATGCTCGAGCTGATGGGGGTGATGGAGGGCGCCTGCGCCGAGCTCGCCGCCCGCCGCCACACCGCCGCCGACCGGACCGCCGTGCTGGCCGCCCGCGAGGCCTGCGAGGCGGCGCGCACACCGGCCGACTACTACGCCGCCAATGCCCGGCTGCACGAGGCGATCTACGCGGCCGCCCACAACGCCTATCTGGCCGGCCAGACCGAGGCGCTGCGCCATCGGCTCGAGCCCTATCGCCGCCAGGTGACGGCGCTGCCCGGCCTGATCGAGACCTCCAACCGCGAGCACCGCGCCGTGGTCGAGGCGATCCTGCGGGCCGACGGCGAGGCCGCATCGAGCGCGATGCGGTCCCATGTCGCGACGCTGCGCGACGACATCGCCGCGATGGTCGAGGCGGTGGCCATTCCGGCCTGACCGCGCGCACCCGCGGTCTTCAAAACGCTGCGCAACATCGCCGCACCGGGCCGCCCAATCCTCGGGCAAGGCGCTGCGACGCGCGTCCCAACCCTCTGACCGTGAAGGAAAGTCTGGCCGCCCACAGACGTGCAGCATGGTGGAAAAAACTGCATGCATCCGTGGAGAGATTCCATACAATGGCAGGCAAGGCGCTGAAATCTCGCGTCTTCGATCGAAAGGGGGTCTCCGTGAAGCGCTCGATGTCCCGCCGCAGCGTGCTGCGTGCCCTGGGGAGTGCCGGGCTCGCCGCC
The DNA here is from genome assembly GCF_016653355.1 of Rhodoplanes elegans. Classification (GTDB taxonomy): domain Bacteria; phylum Pseudomonadota; class Alphaproteobacteria; order Rhizobiales; family Xanthobacteraceae; genus Rhodoplanes; species Rhodoplanes elegans. Next base: position 7,592 of record NZ_NHSK01000049.1, read on the forward strand.
GGCGTGCTGCCGCTCGCCACCCCGGCGATCTCGCAGGGGCTCACCAAGGTGTCCTTCACCACCTCCTGGATCCCGGAGGGGCCGAACCTGTTCGCCTATGTGGCGCGCGATCGCGGATTCTGGAAAAAGCTCGGCCTCGACGTCAGCGTCGCGCGTGGCTCGGGCTCGGGCGCGGCCGCCCAGGCGGTCGGCGCCGGCACGTTCGACTTCGGCATGGCGGCGACCCCGACCGTGATCGTGCAGGCGGCCAAGAAGCTGCCGATCACCTGCATCGGCCAGATCAACTACGACGCCCTGATGGGCATCGGCGTGCTGGCCGGCTCGCCGATCAAGACGCCGAAGGATCTCGAGGGCAAGAAGCTCGGCGCCAGCGTGTCGTCGGGCGAGTATCCGTTCCTGCCGCTCTATGCCGAGAAGTCCGGCGTCGACTTCTCCAAGATTCAGCTCGTCCAGGTCGACGGCAAGGTGCGCGAGCGCTCGCTGGTCGAGAAGCAGGTCGACGCGGTCGCGGCCTTCGCGACCTCCACGGTGCCGTCGCTCGCCTCGATCGGCACCGACGTGCGCTTCATGCTGTTCGCCGCCGCCGGCCTGCAGTTCTACGGCCAGTCGCTGATCACCCAGCCGAAGCGCGTCGCCGACGATCCGGCGCTGTGCGCCGCCGTCGTCGAGGGCGCGCTCGAGGCGATCAAGTTCACGATGACCAATTTCGACGAGGCCGTGGACATCTTCCTCAAGGCCAACAGCGAGGTGGCGATGTCCTCCTCCGGCAAGGAGTACACCCGCATCGGCCTCGGCCTCACCACCATCACCAATCTGGTGCCGGAGGTGAAGGAGCACGGCTTCGGCTTCGCCGATCCGGCCAAGGTGAAGACGATGGCGGATCTGGTGGTGAAATACGCGGCCGGCGACGGCGCCGCGGCGCCCGACCTCGACGCGCTGTTCACCAACAAGTTCGTCGGCAAGGTGAAGCTCTCCGCCGCGGAGCTGGCGGCGGCCGAGAAGGCGGCGCAGCCCTACCGGCGCTATCTTGTCTAGGAGCGCCGCCGTGCTCGCCATGACGCCGCCTGCGGCGCTCCCGCCGCTGGTCTCGGTCGACGGGGTGCAGAAGACGTATCTGGGGCGGCAGGGCGGGGCGATCCAGGCGGTCGCCTCCGCCACGCTCGCGGTGCGCAAGGGCGAGTTCGTCTCGCTGCTCGGCCCGAGCGGCTGCGGCAAGAGCACGCTCCTGATGATGGTGGCCGGCCTCGAGCCGGTCACGGCCGGTTCGATCGCGCTCAACGGCACGCCGGTCACCGGCCCGCGCCGCGACATCGGCATCATCTTCCAGGACGCGACGCTGCTGCCGTGGAAGAGCGCGCTGGAGAACGTGCTGTTTCCGGTGCGCATCCTCAAGCTGCCGGTCGACAAGTACATCGATCGGGCCCGCGAGCTCCTGCGCATGGTCGGGCTGTCCGGCTTCGAGACCAAGAAGCCGGCCGAGCTGTCGGGTGGCATGCGTCAGCGCGTCGCGATCTGCCGGGCGCTGGTGCACGACCCCGACATCCTGCTGATGGACGAGCCGTTCAGCGCGCTGGACGCCATCACGCGCGACCAGATGAACGTGGCGCTCTCGGAGATCCTCGAGACCTACCACAAGACCGTGATCTTCGTGACGCACTCGATCCGCGAGGCGGCCTTCCTGTCCGACCGCGTGCTGGTGATGGGCGGGCGCCCCTCGACCATCATCCTCGACATGGAGATGCCGTTCGCCCGGCCGCGGCGCTTCGACATCGAGGAGACGGCGGAGTTCACGGCGGTGTGCCGCACGCTGCGCCTGAGCATCGAGGACGCCCACGCTGACGCCGGCGCCAGCCGCGGCCCCCGCGCCGCCGGCTCGCGCGTCGAGTGAGCGGCGGCGCCGCCGCCGGGGACGAGACGCGCCGACGAGACGCCACGATGCGTGCGGCGCCCTGTCCGCGGCGCGCCAAGAAGACCATCCGAGGAGACTCCCATGGCCAACGCCACCATCGCCACCGAGACCGGCACCAGCCTGAAGGTGCCGACCGCGGGCGTCGCCGGCCGCAGCCTGCGCACCATCGGCCTGCCGCTCGGGCTCGCCCTGGTGGTGCTGACCATCTGGCAGGTCGCCGTCACGGTCGCCGATGTGCCGGCCGTGATCCTGCCGTCGCCGATCGCGATTCTGCGCTACATCGTCTTGCGCTGGGACATCCTGATGATGCACGCGATCCCGACGACGCTCGAATCGGCGGCCGGCTTCGTGCTCGCGACCGTACTCGGCATCGTGCTCGCCGTGATCATCACCTACTCGACACTGGCGCGTGACGCGCTCTACCCGAACCTGGTGTTCTTCCAGCTCATCCCCAAGATCGCGCTGGCGCCGCTGTTCATCATCTGGCTCGGGGTCGGCTCCCAGTCGCGCGTCGCCTTCTCGGTGTTCATCGCGTTCTTTCCGATCGTCATCGCGACGGCCGCCGGCTTCATGAACGTCGACCGCAACATGCTGCGGCTTTGTCGTTCCCTGACCGCGAGCGAGTGGCAGGTGTTCACCACGATCCGGTTTCCCTCGGCGCTGCCCTACATCTTCAGCGGCATGAAGATCGCGATGACACTCGCCATCATCGGCGTGATCATCGGCGAGTTCATCACGGCGCAGGCCGGCCTCGGCTACCTGATCATCTTCGCGACCGCCCGGGCCGACACCGAGGTGTCGATGGCGGCGATCGTCGTCCTGTGCGTCGCCGGCCTGCTGCTCTACGGGCTGGTCGCCGCCGGGGAGTGGTTCGCCAACCGGGTCTATTCCACCGAGGCCATGTGACCGGACGGTGATCTGTCGGGTGATCCCACGAAATCCAGACGGCGCCGAAAGCTCGCCCGCACCGAACGAGGCGCGGGCAGGGCGGCTCGGCCCGGCGCCGACGAGACGTCAACGGAGAAGAAAATGGACTTGCACCTGAAGGGGAAGAGCGTCCTGATCACGGGCGCCTCGAAGGGGATCGGACTGTCGTCGGCACTCGCCTTCGCGGCGGAGGGGTGCTCGTTGCATCTGTCGGCGCGCTCGGCCGAGCAGCTCGAGGCCAATCGCGACCGCATCGTGAAGGAATTCGGCGTCGAGGTCGCCATCCACCCGGCCGACCTCTCCGACACGGCGGCGATCGAAACGCTCGCGGCGACCTGCGGCGACGTCGACATCCTGGTCAACAATGCCGGCGACATCCCTTCGGGCGATCTCTTCGCCGTCGATGCGGCGGCGTGGCGCCGCGGCTGGGACCTCAAGGTGTACGGCTACATCGATCTCACCCGCCTGATCTATCCGCGCATGAAGGCGCGCGGCGCCGGCGTCATCGTCAACGACATCGGCAACTCCGGCGAGAACTGGGACGCCAACTACATCGCCGGCGCCTCCGGCAACGCGTCGCTGATGGCCTTCACCCGGGCGCTCGGCGGCGTCAGCCTCGATCACGGCGTGCGGGTGGTCGGCGTCAATCCCGGCCCGGTCGCGACCGACCGCATGATCAAGCTGATGAAGCGCCGCGCCACCGAATGGTACGGCGACGACAGCCGCTGGCAGGAGCTCAACGACAAGTATCCGGGCAAGCGCCCGGCGACGCCCGAGGAGGTCGCCGACCTGATCGTCTTCCTCGCCTCGCCGCGCGCCGCCTACATCACCGGCACGATCGTCACCATCGACGGCGGCATCGCGTCGCGCCGCTCGATCATCTGATCCAGCTCATGAACGAATCTCGGCCGGAGCCGCGTCGATGAAGGACTTCGAGATCCGCAACCGGCATTTCGACCGGTTGATGAGCACGCCCGGCCTGCGCTGGATGGGCCAGAACACCAACCACTATCCGTCGCATCCAGCGGTGCGCCAGGCGCTGATCGACTGCATCGATGGCGAAAGCTATCACGCCTATGCGCCGCCGGCCGGCCTGGAGGAGCTGCGCGAGCTCGTCGTGCGCGACCTCGGGCTCGACGGCCTCTCGGCGCTGATCACCGACGGTGCGGTCGAGGGGCTCTATCACGTCTGCCGCACGCTGTGCGGGCCGGGCGACGCGTTCGTCACCACGGACCCGACCTGGGCGTGGCCGATGGCCTTCGCCCGCGCGGCCGGCGCCGAGGTGATCCAGATCCCGATCTACGGCCCCGAGCACGGCTGGCGGCTCGACCCGGAGCGCCTGCGCCGGGTGGTCACGTCGCGCACGAAAATCATCTACATCGTCGACCCGAACAATCCGATCGGCTGCTGCTGCACGGCCGACGAGATCGCCGCCATCGTCGACATCGCCCGCTCGGTCGGCGCCTATCTGATCCACGACTGCACCTATCGGGATTTCGCCTTCGACCATCATCTCGCGGCGAAGCTCTACCCGGAGCGGACTATCACGACGTGGAGCTTCTCCAAGTGGCTCGGCTTCGCCGGGTTGCGCATGGGCGCCCTGGTGACGTATCCGGATGTCGCCGAGAAGCTCGCGGCGGCGCCGCCCAACAATCTCGGCTCCAGCATCCTGGCGCAGCGCGGCGCCATCGCCGGCCTGAAGGTGAAGCACGAGTGGTTTCCGGGCGTGCTGGCGGCGCAACGTGACAGCCAGGCGCGGGTGCGCGACGTCGCGCAGCGCTGCGGCCTGCATCTGCCGGTGTTCCCGTCCAACGGCAACTTCCTGGTGATCGAGGTCGACAAGGCGGGGCTGCGGCCGGAGGCCGTGTGCGTCGCCATGGGCAAGCGCAACATCCAGATCCGCCACGGCGGCTACCACACCAAGACGTTCGGCGACCGCTTCATCAAGGTGAGCGTCAGCGTGCCGACCGAATGGGTCGACGAATTCTGCGCCGCGCTCCCCGAGGCGGTCGACGAGGCGCGCGGCATGAACGAGACGCCGGCGCTGTTCTGAGCCTTGTTTGGATGGCTCTGAATTGCTCCGTCACCCTGAGGTGTCCCGGCGAAGCCGGGCCTCGAAGGGCGACGGCCGAGGTGCCGGGGCCGTTCATCCTTCGAGGCTCGCTTCGCGAGCACCTCAGGATGACGGGGGTGGGGCGGAGTGACCTAGGAGCGCTTTCGAGCTGAGTCTCGAACCGCGGCGGAAGGAGAGGACGATGGGTTACGTCACGGCCAGCGACGGCGTGAAGCTCTATTACGAGGAGGCCGGCACCGGCACGCCGATCGTGTTCGTGCACGAGTTCGGCGGCGACCATCGGAGCTGGGAGCCGCAGATGCGGTTCTTCGCCCGCCGCTATCGCTGCATCACCTTCGCGGCGCGCGGCTACCCGCCCTCCGACGTGCCGGCGAACGTCGCCGCCTACTCGCAGGCGCGTGCCACCGCCGACATCGCGGATGTGATCACCGGGCTCGGGCTGGGCAAGGCCCACGTCATCGGCCTGTCGATGGGCGGCTTCGCCACGGTGCATTTCGGCCTCGACCATGCCGACAAGGCGCTCTCGCTCGTCATCGCCGGGGCCGGTTACGGCGCCGAGAAGCAGCACGAGAGCTACTTCAAGGGCGTCTCCGAGAACGTCGCCAAGAACTTTCTCGAGCAGGGCGCGAAGCAGTTCGCCGAGATCTACGCGCTCGGCGCCTCGCGGGTGCAGTTCCAGAACAAGGACCCGCGCGGCTGGCGCGAGTTCGCCGACTGGCTCGGCCAGCACGACGAGACCGGCGCCGCCAACACGATGCGCGGCGTGCAGGCGCAGCGCCCGTCGCTCTACGATCTCGAGGATCGCCTGCGTGTCATGCCGGTGCCGAGCCTCGTGATCTCGGGCGACGAGGACGATCACTGCCTGCAGCCGGCCCTCTACATGAAGCGGGTGATCCCGGCCTGCGGCCTGCTGATCCTGCCGAAGACCGGCCACACCATCAATCTGGAGGAGCCGGCGACCTTCAACGCGGCGCTGGCCGAGTTCTTCGCCATGGTCGAGGCGGGCCAATGGCTGCCGCGCGATCCGCGCGCCAATCCGGCCCAGGTCATGCGAACAGACTGAAGCGGAGCGACCATGACGGTGCGACCCGGGACGATCGCCGCGCATGTCGACGCCGAGCGGCTGTGGCGGCGGCACATGGAGCTGGCGCAGCACGGCGCGACGCCGAACGGCGGGGTCGATCGGCAGGCGCTGTCGGCCGAGGAGATCGCGGCGCGCCGTACGATCGTCGCCTGGGGCGAGGCGATCGGGCTTTCGGCGTCGAACGACGACGCCGGCAATCTCTTCCTGCGGCTCGCCGGAACCGCGCCCGACCTTCCGCCCGTGATGATCGGCTCGCACATCGACAGTCAGCCGACCGGCGGCAAGTTCGATGGCGCCTTCGGGGTGCTGGCGGCGCTCGAAAGCGTCGAGGCGATCGTCGCGTCGGGCGCGAGACCGCGCCGGCCGATCGACGTCGTCGCGTGGATGAACGAGGAGGGCTCGCGCTTCGCCCCCGGCATGATGGGCTCGGCCGCCTTCACGGGCGCCCGAAAGCTCGCCGACGTCCTCGCGGTGCGCGACGCCGCCGGCGTCAGCGTCAGTGACGCGCTCGCCGCCGTGCTGGCGGCCGAGCCGCAGCTGCCGGGCCGCCCGCTCGGCACGCTGGTCGCCGCCTTCGTCGAGGCGCATATCGAGCAGGGGCCGATCCTGGAGGCGGAGAAGCGCACGATCGGCGTCGTCACCGGCATCCAGGGCAAGCGCACCTTCCGGGTCACGGTGACGGGCGAGGAGAACCACGCCGGCACCTCGCCGCGTAGCGCCCGGCGCGACGCGCTCGTCTCCGCCGTCGCCATGGTCCACGCGCTGCAGGCGGCGATGTGGGACGCGGCCGACGTGGTGCGCTTCACCATCGGTCGCTTCGAGGTGACGCCGAACGCGCCCTCGGTGGTGCCGGCCCGCGTCGTCTTCTCGATCGACCTGCGCCACCCCGACACGGCGACGCTGCGCGATCTCGGCGACCGCATCCCCGGCCTGTGCGCGGCCGCGGCGGGGCGATGCGTCGTGGAGGTGCGCGAGCTCCTGCACGACCCGCCGCTCGCGTTCCCCGCGGCGATCCGGGACCGCATCCGCGCCGCCGCCCAAGACCTCGGGATCACCTGGATGGACATTCCCTCCGGGGCCGGGCATGACGCGCGCTATCTGCACTATCATGGCCCGACCGGGATGATCTTCATTCCGTGCAAGGATGGCCTGAGCCACCACGAGGCCGAGAGCGCGACGCGAGACGACATCGCCGCCGGCGCCCGCGTGCTCGCCGAGACGGCGTTCGGGCTTTCGGTCGCGGAGTGACGTGATGCGCCAAGCGAGCCGCGGAGAGACGCGATGCGTCCGGTGATCCATCCCGCCGCCGGCCTGCCGGTCGGCCCGCTCGACGACGGCGTGCCGGCCCAGCATCCCGGCCGGCCGCGGCTCGACGGGCGGTTCGTCACGCTGGTGCCGCTCGACCCGGCCGCGCACGGCGACGATCTGTTCGTCGCCTCGCAGGGGCCGGACCGCGAGGCGCTGTGGCTCTATCTCAATGCCGGGCCGTTTCCGGAGCGCGCCGCGTTCGACGCGTATCTCGCCAGCGTCGCCGGCCGCGACGAGCCGGTGACGCTCGCCATCGTCGACAACGCCACGGGGCGCGCCGTCGGCCATCTCGCCCTCATGAGGATCAAGCCGGCCCACAAGGTGATCGAGGTCGGCAGCATCCTCTACACGGCGGCGCTGGCGCGAAAACCCGGCGGCACCGAGGCGATCTTCCTGGTCGCCCGACTGGTGTTCGAGACGCTCGGCTTCGTGCGCTTCGAATGGAAGTGCAACGCCCTCAACGCGCCGTCGCGGCGCGCCGCGCTGCGCTTCGGCTTCACGTTCGAGGGCGTGTTTCCGCGCCACATGATCCAGAAGGGCCGAGCGCGCGACACCGCCTGGTTCTCGATGCTCGCCTCCGAATGGCCCGCCCGCGAGGCGGCGTTCGCGGCGTGGCTTTCGCCCGACAACTTCGACGCTGACGGGCGTCAGCGGACGCCGCTCGGCGCCCTGATGGCGGAGGCCGCACGCCGCTTCCCCAGCGACGAGCGCGAGCCTGTCGCAGGCAACGCCCCCCCGACGGAGGGCGCGCCGTGACGGCGGGGCGCGGGACCGCGCTCGTGCGGCCCGGCCCGGCGCTGCGCGCCGCCGGCCGGACCCTGACCGAGACGCTGCGCCGCGAGCTGGAGGAGGCGATCGTCAAGGGCACGCTCGCGCCCGGCGACCGGCTGGAGGAGAACGACATCGCGCAGCGCTACGGTGTCTCGCGCACGCCGGTGCGCGAGGCGTTCCGGCTGCTCGGCGCCGACGGGCTCGTCGAGCTGAAGAGCCGCCAGGGCGTCGTCGTGCGCAAGATCAGCATCGCGACGCTGATCGAGATGTTCCAGGTGATGGCCGAGCTGGAGGGGCTCTGCGCCCGGCTCGCGGCCCGCCGCATCGCGCCGGCGCAGCTCCGTGACCTGGAAGCGATCCACGCCCGCCTGACGGCGGCGGGCCGGGAGAGCGACGTCGAGCGCTTCTACGGGGTGAACCAGGAGTTCCACGAGCTGATCTACGACGCCGCCCGCAACGCCTTCCTGGCCGAGCAGGTGCGCCAGCTGCGCAACCGCGTCGCCCCGTTCCGCCGCCGCGTCACCTACAAGCCGCATCGCTTCGACAAGACGCTGGTCGAGCACGCGGCCGTGCTGGCCGCGATCGCGGCCCACGACGCCGACCGCGCCGACGTGCTGATGCGCGACCACGTCAACCTCCTCGGCGACGACCTCGTCGACTTCGTCGCCGTGTGGGAGTGAGGGAGGCGGGGCGCGGGTTCGCGTCCGGG
>NZ_NHSK01000050.1 GCF_016653355.1 Rhodoplanes elegans
TGCTGCGCGGCGGCGCCGAGCCGCGCCTGGTGCCGCCGCGCAGCATCCCGACCGGGCGGGCGACCCGCCCGGCGAACCCGACGCCCCGCCCGACCGACACGGCGGACCGCACCCCCGCGCGGGGGAGCGCCACCGGCGCCGGCAGCGATCCCGCCACCACGGCCTCGACCCGACCTTCCGCCCCGGCCGCGGGCGGGCCGAAGCCCAAGATGCCGCCGCGCGCCCCCGGCGCCATCGACGTCCCGGTCGCGCCGCTCGATTGATCGCGCGGCGGGCACCGGACCGACCCGGACCGCACCGGATCGCCTCCCGACAAAAAAGAAAGCGCCCCGGGCGGGGCGCTTCCAGTTTCGCGATAAGGCGCACTCTCGGGCGCGCTCCTCGCGGGTCTTTTCGGTCGGGACGCGGGGCTTCGGCCGCACGGGCCGAAGTCCCGCCGGATCGTCACGCCGGCATCGTCACGCGGCCTTGGCGTCGATCACCTTGCCGGTCGCCTGGGTGGCGCCGATGGCGATCTGGCGCGGCTTCATCTTCTCCGGAATCTCCCGGACCAAGTCGATATGCAGGAGCCCGTTCTCCAGCGAGGCGCCATGCACCTCGACGAAGTCGGCGAGCTGGAAGGCGCGCTCGAACGCGCGGGCCGCGATGCCCTGGTAGAGGACCTCGCCCTTCTTCTCCTCCTGCTTCGGCGCCTGCTTGTCGCCCCGCACCGTCAGGGTGTTCTCCTTCGCCTCGATGGCGAGATCCCCGGCCGCGAACCCGGCCACGGCGAGCGTGATGCGATAGGCGTTCTCGCCGGTCCGCTCGATGTTGTAGGGCGGATAGCTCGAGCCCTGGCCCGAGCCCTGGCCGTCGTAGCCGGCGACCTGGTCGAGCATCGAGAACAGCCGGTCGAAGCCGACGGTCGAGCGGTAGAGCGGCGTGAGATCGAAAGTCGTGCGCATAAGCATATCCTCCTAAGAGCGATGAGCTGTCGCGAAACGGTCCGCCTGCTGGCCGGACCCGTTCGAGCGCCGCCTGATGGCCGGCGCCATTGGTGATATGGGACGCCCCAAACCGGCTTCAAGTCCCCCTCGAAACGCCGGCGCGGGCCGGTTGAGCGGCCGGCCCGGCCTGCTATAAGCGGCCGTCCGCCCGGCCCCTCGCGACGAAAGTCCCCGCCGTGAAGCTCGTGTCCATACCGGCCAATCCGGCCCCCTCCGGCGCGGCCGTCGGCGCCATCGAGACCCCGGACGGGGTGACGCTGCGCTACGCCCGCTTCGCCCCGCCGCCGGGCCGCAAGGGCACGGTCTGCCTGTTCCAGGGCCGCGCCGAGTTCATCGAGAAGTATTTCGAGGTGGTGCACGACCTGCGCAGCCGCGGCTTCGCGGTGGCGACCATCGACTTTCGCGGCCAGGGCCTGTCGCAGCGCGCCGTGCGCGACAGCCGCAAGGGCCACGCGCGCCGCTTCTCGGACTATCTGATCGACCTTGAGACCTTCGTGAAGCAGGTGGTGCTGCCCGACTGCCCGCCGCCCTTCTTCGCGCTCGGCCAGGGCATGGGGGCGACCGTGTTGATCGAGTCGGCGGCGCGGGGCCATCGCTGGTTCGACCGCATGGTGCTGGCCTCGCCGATGATCGGCCTCGCGCAGCGGCCACTGTTCGGTGCCGGCCCGACCTTCGCCCGCTCGCTGCGCCTGCTCGGCTTCGGCCGCCTCGCCGTGCCCGGCGGCAGCCGGCACGCCGCCGCGGCCGAGCCGTTCGCCGACAATCCGCTGACCTCCGACCCGATCCGCTATGCCCGCACGGCCGCCGTGATCGAGGCGGAGCCGGCGCTCACGGTCGGCGCCCCGACGGTCGCCTGGACGGACGCCGCCTTCCGCACCATGACGGCGATGCAGCGGCCGCAATATCCGGCCCGGCTGCGCCAGCCCATGCTGCTGATCGCCGGCGGCCACGATACGATGATCTCGACCGCGGCGATCGAGCGCTTCGGGTTCAACCTGCGGGCCGGCTCGCACCTGGTCATCCCGGGCGCCCTGCACGACTTGATGATGGAGCAGGAGCAGCTGCGAAAGCTGTTCTGGGCCGCCTTCGACGCCTTCGTCCCGGGCACGCCGCTGTACGGGTAGATGCCCGTCCGGGGTGCCGGAAGGATCGAAGCAGCGCCTCCGGCGGCGGCTGCGTGCCCCGGACAAGGCGCGTCAGGCTGCAGGCCTGATGCGCCGCAGAGCCGGGGCCCAGGGACGCCACGACCGGCGGCGCCACGACGGGCGGGATGACGGCTGCACGGCAACCACTTCGCTCCATCTCCCCTGGGTCCCGGTTCGCGGCGCGTTGCGCCGCGCCCGGGACACGAGACCTCGACCGGCGTCACCCCGCCCGCAGCGCCATCAGGGCGGCGGCGTGGACGCGCTTGTCGCCGGCCGCGACGATGCGGCCGCCGCGCTCGGCCGGCGCGCCTTCCCAGGTGGTGACGATGCCGCCGGCGCCGGCGATGATCGGGATCAGGGCGGCGACGTCGTGCGGCTTGAGCTCGGTCTCGATGACCAGATCGATGTGGCCGGCCGCCAGCATGCAGTAGGCGTAGCAGTCGCCGCCGTAGCGGGAGAGCCGCACCTGCTCCTCGACCTTGACGAAGGCGGCGCGGTCGGCGCCGTTCATCAGCCGCGGGCTGGTGGTGAACAGCACGGCCCGCTCCAGGCTCTCGCAGGGGCGCACCAGCATGGCCCGCTCGCTGCGCGGCCCGCGATAGCGCGCCGCCTTGCCGTCGCCGGAGAAGCGCTCGCCGTAATAGGGCTGGTGCATCATGCCGAACACCGGGGTGCCGCGGCGGGTCAGCGCGATCAGCGTGCCCCAGGCCGGCATGCCGGAGATGAACGACTTGGTGCCGTCGATCGGGTCGAGCACCCAGACATATTCGGCGTCCGGCCGGTCGGCGCCGAACTCCTCGCCGACGATGCCGTGGCTCGGGAAGGTGTCGCGGATCATCGCCCGCATGGCGAGCTCGGCCGCCCGGTCGGCCGCCGTGACGGGGTCGAAGGCGCCGCCCGCGTTCTTGTCGTCGACGGTGAGCGAGGTGCGGAAGAACGGCAGGATCGCCTCTCCCGACACGGTCGCCAGGCGGTCGATGAACGCCGAAAAATCGATTGCCGTCATTGATGGCCCCTCGCCCCGGCGGGGCAATCCCGCGGCCTGCGATGAAAATGATCCGTGCCGATCCGGCGCGGGCCCGCCGACGGCCGACCCACACCGGGATGGCGTATAAGAGGTCGTGGCGGCGGGCAACCCGGCCGTTGGTCTCGCCGCGATCGGCCGCGACCCGGCGCCCGGCCTTGCGGGGGCGGCCGCCCGCATGCGACGACGGCCCCCGGGCCGCGACGGCCCGCCGGGACCTCGCCATGACCGACCCCTCGTCCCCGCCGACCGACCCGGCCGGCGGCCGCCGCCCTGTCCGCTCGACGACCCTCGTGGTGGCGCTCGTCGCCACGCTGGGCGCCGGCTATCTCGTCAGCCAGTTCCTGCGCAACGGCATCGCCGTGCTGGCGCCGACCCTGACGGCCGATCTCGGCCTGTCGGCGAAGGACCTGGCGCTGGTGTCGAGCGTCTTCTTCTTCGTCTTCGTCGCCGTGCAGATCCCGCTCGGCGTGGCGATCGACCGCTTCGGCCCGAAGCGCGTCATGCTCGCCTTCGCCGGCCTGGTGATCGGCAGCACGCTCCTGTTCGCGGCCGCCGCGAACGCCGGCGAGCTCCTGGTCGCCCGCGCCCTGATGGGCGTCGGCACCGCCTGCTACCTGATGGCCCCGCTCGCCTACTACGCGCGGGCGTTTCCGCCGGAAAGGTTCGCGACGCTGGCGGGCCTGCAGCTCGGCGTCGGCACGCTCGGCTCGCTCTTCGCCACCGCGCCGCTGGCGCTCGCCACCGCGGCGGTCGGCTGGCGCGCCACCTTCGCGGCGACGGCCGGGCTGATGGGCGTGATCGCGCTCCTGGTCGCCGTGCTGATGCGCGAGCCGAAGGCGGTCGCCGAAGCACGCCGCGAGACGGTCGCCGACGGGCTGCGGGGCGTCCTCGCGGTGTGGCGCCTGCCCGACGCGTCGCGCCTGTTCGTCATGAACCTGACCGCCTATTCGAGCTTCGCCCTGGTGGTCGGCCTGTGGGGCGGCCCCTATCTCACCGACGCCTACGGTCACGACCTCACCGCCCGGGGCGCCCTCCTGTTCGTGCCGGCCCTGACCCAGGCGGCCGGGATGATCGTCTGGGGCGCCGCCGACCGGGTGTTCGGCGGCTACAAGGTGCCGACCCTGATCGGCGCGCTGGCGACGGCGCTGCTGCTCCTGCTCCTGGCCATCGTCGGCACCCTGCCGGCGCCGGCTCTGTGGGCCTGGCTCGCCGCCTTCGGCTTCTGCTCGGCCTTTCTGCCCGTGGTGATCGCCCACGGGCGCGCCTGCTTCCCCGACCGTTTGGTCGGCCGCGGCATGACACTTATGAACATGGGGACAATGGGGGGCGGCTTTCTGTCGCAGCTCCTCGGAGGACTATTGATCCACCAGTTCGCCCCGCTCGCCGGACGCTATCCGCTCGACGCATACCGCGCGGTTTTCCTTGCACAATTTGTGTTCTGCCTAATCGGTGTGCTGGCCTACGTGAAAGTCCGCGACCCCCACCGGTAGTCTATGGCGTGGACGCAACGGCCGCCGAGGAACCCGAGAAGCGCGGAGCCGCTATGTCGGGCTCGGCTTGCAATTGGTGCGATGCGATGACATATTTCTGCGGTGCGGTAGCGCGATCGCTCGTGTTACCGCCGCCCTCCTTGGGCGTTTCCTCCCTAGACTTGGGCCGCCGGCACCCGCTGGCGGCCTTTTTTTTGTGGCTACACTTGGGCAGCGCGCCTTTATGACTTGGACGTGATCAGCACGACCGTGCGTAGACGTCTTGCGCGTTATGATTGATTAACTTTGGCTGCTCGCACCGAAACGAACAATTATGACAGCCCACGCTCGCGTTTATACGCCAGCACGAAAGACTAGCGTCGAAGTGGTTATTCGGCGGCCGCGCGGCAGGGCTTGAGCTCGTCCGCCGACAGCTCGGCGAGCCGGTCGACCACCACGCCCATGTCGGCGATCACCCGCTCGAAGCTGCTGGTCCGGGTCTGGCGCCGCTCGTCCATGTAGAGACCGCGGTTGATCTCGAACTGCAGGACATGGATGCCGGTCGCCGGGCTGCCGTAGTGCTCAGTGATGAAGCCGCCCGCATAGGGCTTGTTGCGGCCGACCACGTAGCCGAGATCCCGCAGCACCGTCTCGACCGCGGCGGAGACGATCGGCGAGCAGCTCGTGCCGTAGCGGTCGCCGAGGATCACGTCGGCGCGGGGCCGCTCGTCGCGCGGGCCGCCGGCCGACGGCATCGAATGGCAGTCGATCAGCACCGCCACGCCGAAATCGCGCTGGGTGCGGCCGATGAGCCGCCGCAGGGTGCGGTGATACGGCTTGTAGAGCGTCTCGATGCGACCGAGCGCGTCATCGACCGGCAGCCTCCGGCCGTAGATCTCCTGTGCGTCGCCGACCACCCGGGCGATGGTGCCGAGCCCGCCCGCCACCCGCATCGAGCGGGTGTTGGCATAGGACGGCAGGCGGCCGTCGAACATGCGGGGGTCGAGCTCGTAGGGCTCGCGGTTCACGTCGACATAGCAGCGCGGGAAGAACGCCCGCATCAGCGGGTAGCCACGCGCCACCACGTCGGCGAACAGCTCGTCGACGAAGGTGTCCTCGGAGCGCCGCAGGGTGGCGAGGTCGAGCCGGGTCGTCTCCAGGAAGATCCGCGGATACACGCAGCCGCTGTGCGGCGAGTTGAACACCAGCGGTCCGGCGAGCTCGGCCGGCTCTTGAACGTCGAACGGGGGATCGAGCTCGTCTGGCGAATCGGACATGCGGCTGCGGCGGACCTGGACGCTTTTCGGGACGGGGCCCGGACGGCCGGTCGCGGCAACAGGCGTCGCAGCACGGTGGTCCGGTAAGGAGGTCGGGGCACGGCCCCGTTCGCCCGGTCGGCGCGGCGGTCGCGTCGTCCGGCGGCGTCATTGTCCATGATGTGACACGCGCTGCCAAGATCCGCGACCAAGATCGATCGCGACCAAGGTCGATGCGCGCAAGATCGATGGTCGATCGGCGGCCGCTTCACTTCGTGTTTACCGGGACTCGCGCTTATGGAATGTTGAACAAGGGACTAGGCACGGGGCTGGCCGAGGATTCGGCCAGGGACACGCGATGGAACAGCCGGGTGCGGGGATGTCCAGGATTCTGCTGGCCGAAGACGACAACGACATGCGCCGCTTTCTGGTGAAGGCGCTGCAGACCGCAGGCTACGAGGTCACCTCCTACGACAACGGCCTGTCGGCGTATCACCGGCTGCGCGAGGAGCCGTTCCAGCTCCTCCTGACCGACATCGTGATGCCCGAGATGGACGGCATCGAGCTCGCCCGCAGGGCCTCGGAGCTCGACCCCGACATCAAGATCATGTTCATCACCGGCTTCGCGGCCGTCGCGCTCAACCCCGATTCGGCCGCCCCCAAGCACGCCAAGGTGCTGTCGAAGCCGTTCCACTTGCGCGAGCTGGTCACCGAGGTCCAGAAGATGCTGACCGCGGCCTGAGGCCGCCGGCCCGCATCCGCCGCCCGGCGAGGCGCCTCGAATCGCCGGCCTCGACCATCGCGCAGCGTTTCGTCACACGGCCTTCGTCTCCGCCCTTGCCCCGGCCCGAGCGAGCCGATATAGGAACCGTCACCTCGGCCCCGACCACGCCGAGGCCCGGGACCTCGGTCCCGGCCGGGAACCGGCCCTCGGCCAGTCTCCCGAAGCCGTCACCGACGGCGGGCGCGTAGCTCAGCGGAAGAGCACTACCTTGACATGGTAGGGGTCACAGGTTCGATCCCTGTCGCGCCCACCATCTTCTCCGACCAGCCCTCCCCGACATGTCGCGTGCCGTTCGCCTCCCATCGGGAGAGCACGTATGCGGCGGTGCTTGTGACCGACGAGGCGCGGTGACATAGCTGGCGGCTAGGCCCTGCTCCTGCCCGGGCGCCCCATGACCGACCTGAAATCCACCGCGGCCCCGGCCGCGACCCGCCGCTTCGCCGACCATCTCGGCCCGCTCGCCAGCGCCGCCGGGATGGCCTTCGTCGTCTGGCAGGCCGTGACCCACGGGCTGCCGGTGGCGCTCGCCACCGCGCCCGGCGAGAGCCTCGCGGTGCTGCTCGGCGCCACCGGCCTGCAGGCGCTCGGCGCCGTGCTTACCGGCATCGGCTGGGTGGTGCTGCTGCGTCTCCTGGTGCGGCCGACGATGCGCAAGAGCTGCCTGTTCGGCATCTTTCTCTACACCCAGCTCGACCGCTACCGGCCCGGCAACGTGCTGCAATTCGCGCACCGGCACGCGGCGCTGGCGCCGTTCGGCGTGACGATCGGCGAATCGCTCACCGTCGCGATGGCCGAGGCGCTGTGCCTGCTCACCGCCACGGGCATCCTGGTCGGCATCGCGGCCGCCCTCGGCCGCTTCGACTGGAGCCTGCCGTTCCGCATCGCCGGCGAGTTCTCGCTCGCCGTCACGGGCATGGCCGGGGTCGCGCTCCTGGTCATGGTGGTGCTGCAGCGCTCGGTCGTCGCCCGCGTGTTCGCCTCGCGCCGCGCCGTCGCCCGCATGCTGTTCGCGGTCGGTCTCGACATTGCGACCTTCGCGGCCATGGGGCTGGCGCTCGACGCCCTGATCGGCCTCGCCGCCCCGGACGTGACGCGCGACCTCGTCTCGCTGTCGGCGATCTGCGCCGCCGCCTGGCTCGCCGGCTTCGTGATGCCGGGTGCACCGGCCGGGCTCGGAGTGCGCGAGGTGGTGCTGACCGTGCTGCTCGCGCCCGTCGTCGGCGGCGGCGCCGCCGCGATCGCCCTGGCGCTGCGGCTCGCCGCGATTCTCGCCGACGCGCTGGCGGCCGGCGCCGGCCGGCTGATGATGCTGCACGCCCATCCGCGCCCGCCGGTGGGCGCGGATGCGCGCTGAACGGCGGACGACGGACGGCGCGCCTCAGGGCGCCTCTATGCCATTGTCGCGGACGATCTCGGCCCAGTGGGCGATCTCCTTGCGCAGCAGCGCGCGGGCGCCCGCCTCGTCGCGATACTGCTTCGCCGCCACCGTGACGCCGGCCTTGTCGAAGGCGGCGAGCAACGCCGGCTGGACCAGCGCCGCCTCCAATGCGACGCGCACCTTGTCGGTGACGGCGGCCGGCGTTCCGGCCCGCGTCATCAGCACGCTCCAGAAGTTGGTCAGCGCCTTCGGCCCCAGCACCTCGCCGAGGCTCGCGACCGACGGCAGCATCGCGGCGCGCTCGGCCGAGGTGACGGCGAACGCCTTGGCGAGCCCCTCCTGGGCTGGGCCGACCGCCGCCTGCAGGGGCGAGGCGGTGAGGTCCGCATGCCCGGCGATGACGTCCTGCACGGCCGGACCGCCGCCCCGGTACGGGATCATGTCGCCACGGCCGGCGGCGCGCGCCAGCGGCACGATGCCGAAATGGCTGGCGCTGCCGACGCCCGCGTGGGCGAGCTTGGCCGGCATCGGCGACGTCTTCATCCAGGTGATCAGCTCGGGGAGCGTCGTCGCCGGAATCGTCTTGCGGCCAAGGATCACCAGCGGCGAGTCGCTGACGAAGGCGATCGGCACCAGATCCGTCTCGGAGTCGAACGGCAGGTTCCGGTACAGCGCCGCGTTGATGGCGAAGCCGACATTGTGCAGGAGCAGCGTGTAGCCGTCCGGCGCGGCGCGCGCCGTGCGGGCCGAGCCCATGTTGCCGGCGGCGCCGCTCACCGTCTCGATCACCACGGTGCCGCCGATCGACTCGGACAAGGCCGGTGCGAGAATGCGGGCCAGCACGTCGGTGCCGCCGCCCGGAGCGAACGGCACCACCAAGGTGATCGGCCGCTCCGGCCAGCTCTGGCCGAGAACCACTCTCGGGCTCAGCACGGTCGCAGCCGCCATCGCCGCCACGGCGCTTCGGCGCGTGACTCCCACGGTCGTCTCCTCGCTCGTTTCCTGCCGCTTCTTGTCGTTGTTGCGATCTTGACCGAGGGGGCCGCGCATGGCAACGGCGCCGCCCCTACTTTGTATGCATAGCTCGGGGCGCGTGCGTGCCACCGGCGCAGGACGGAGGCGCCGTCACTCCGGCTCGAGCAGATCGGCGAGGCGCGGATACAGTGTCGTGAAGTCGTCCTTGGCCCAGCCGAGCGCGATGGCGCGGCGCAGCAGATCGGCGGTCAGATGCGTGTAGGGCGCCGGCTCGCCGCGCCGGTCGGCGAACTCCGCCGCCATGGCGAGATCCTTGGCGAGGTTGGAGACGGTCGAGCGGCCGTCGAACCGGCCGGACAGGATGTGGTTCGGGAACCGCATCTCGCTGATGAAGCTGCGCGCGTTGCCGGCGTTGAACACGTCGATCACGGCGGCGAGGTCGAGCCCGGACGTCTCGGCGAGCCGGCAGGCTTCGCTCAGCACCAGGAAGTTGGTGTGCACCACCATGTTGTGGAGGAGCTTCAGCGTGTGGCCGGCGCCCGACGGCCCGACCAGCGCGACCTTGCGGGTGAACGCCGCCAGCACCGGGCGGACGTGCTCCAGCACGGCGGCGTCGCCGCCGCACATCAGGGTCAGTGTGCCGGCATCGGCGCCGGCGGCGCCGCCCGTCATGCCGCAGTCGAGATAGGCGCGGCCCGCGGCCGCCGCCTCGGCGGCGAGCGCCCGCGTCGCGACCGGATCCGAGGTGGTGAGATCGACCAGCACCTGATCGGGCCGCGCGACCGAGAGGATTCCGTCGGGGCCGCGCAGAGACGCGGCGATCTCCGTCACGGTCGGCACCACGAAGACGATCACGTCGCACGCCGCCGCCATCGCGCGGCCGGCGGTGAACAGGATGTCGTGGCAGAACGGAAGATCGCGGGCGCCGGGCGCCGGATCGAAGGCGGCCTTCAAGAAGCCGGCGCGGGCCAGATTGGCCGCGACGCCCCGGCCCATCTGGCCGAGGCCGACGACACCGACGCTCAGAGTCATGTGCAGGTCCGATGCGGAGGGGACGCGAGGCGGGGGCGCCATTCAAGCCCGGCCGCACCTGACATGCAAGGTGGCCGAAGCAACGCGCTCGGCCACGCGCAGGCCCGGGTCGATCACGGGCCCGGCGGCAGCATGCCTTTCTGTTCGAGACGCTTCGCGGCCTCCGGGCTCGCCAGCACCGACAGGAACGCCTTCGCCGCGACCGGGTCGCGCGGGCTCGGCGACAGGCCGCCCGCATACACCGTGTAGTTCTGGATCTCGGGGGGCAGCGCGCCGACCAGCACGGCGTCCTTGACGGCGAGGATCTCGCTGACCTGGTGGAGGGCGAGATCGGCCTCGCCGGACACCACCTTGGTGGCGACGAGCCCGCCCGGCACCAGCACGGCCTTGGCCTTGACGGCGTCGGCGATGCCCCACTGCTCGAACAGCTTCGTCAGGTAGATGCCGCTCGACCCGCCCGAGGCCGGGTCGATCATGGCGACCCTCCTGGCGCCGAGCAGCGCCGTCTTGAACGACTCGACGGTGGCGATGTCCGGCTTCGGCGCACCCGACGCCACCGCGACGCCGATGCCGACGCGGGCGAGCGGCACCGGCGGACCGGCCGCGACCCGCCCCTTCTCGGCGAGCCCCTTCAGACCGCCCGGCGTGAGCACGATCACGTCGAAGCTCTCGCCGCCCTCGACCCGGCGGACCAGCGCACCCGCCGTGTCGTTGACCACCTCGACCTTGTGGCCGGTCGCCTTCTCGAACGGTGCCACCGTCTCCACCACGATCGGCTTGAAGGCGCCGGTGGTGAGCACTTTTACATCCGCGGCGGTGGAGGGTGACGTGGCGGCCAGCGCGGCGAGGAGGGGTGCGGCGACGACGGTTGCGGCCACGCGAGTTGCGAAGAGGCGCGAGACGATCAACATGAAGTCCTCGGGGGTGAGGCGGGGGAACCGGCGGCCGCATCGTCCGCGACGGCACGGCCGCTGTCCAGCCGGGATCGGCGTCACGCGACCGCGAATTGACGCCGCGCGCCTGCCGTGTGACAGGCGGCGCATGCCCTGTCGGCGCGCCTCGGCGGCCGCGCCGCCGAGCAAGGAGACCCGCATGACGGCCCGACGGGCGGGCAGCGCCGACCTTCCGCTCCACGGCGGCCACGTGCCGCCCTGGCTCGCGACCCGCATGGCGCGGCTCGGCGCCGTGATCACCCAGGCGATCGTCCATCACTACGGCCGCGACGAGTTCCTGCGGCGGCTCGCACATCCGTTCTGGTTCCAGTCGTTCGGCGCCGTGATGGGGATGGACTGGCACTCCTCCGGCATCACCACGAGCGTGATCGGCGCCCTCAAGCGCGGCCTCGCGCCGATGCGCGACGAGCTCGGCCTCACGGTCTGCGGCGGCCGCGGCCGGCACTCGCGAAAGACGCCGGGCGAGCTCCTGGCGATCGGCGAGCGCACCGGGATCGATGGCGCGGCGCTCGCGACCGCGAGCCGGCTGGTCGCCAAGGTCGACAGCGCCGCCGTGCAGGACGGCTTCGACCTCTATCTGCACGCCTTCGTGGTCACCGACGACGGCCGCTGGGCCGTGGTCCAGCAGGGCATGAACGACGCCCGCCGCCAGGCGCGGCGCTATCACTGGCTGTCCGAAGGACTGAGCGACTTCGTCGACGCCCCGCACACGGCGATCGACGGGCGGCCGCAGGGCGCCATCGTCAATCTCGCCGACCGCCGCGCCGCCGCCTCGCGACGCGCCCAGCTCGACCTCCTCGCGGGCCTCGGGCCGGACGGCATCGCCCGCGCGCTCGCCCGCATCGATCCGCAGCCGGAGGCCTCGGCGGCAGCGGCGCCGCAGCCCGAGGCGCAGCCCCTGCTGCCGCATCTGATCATGCCGACCCGTCACGAGGTGCGCCCCGAGGACATCGTCACGCGCCGTCTGCACGGCGCGCTCGCCGCCGCGGCCGAGCGCGGGCCGCAGGATTTTCCCGATCTCCTGCTCACGCCCGGCGTCGGCGCCCGCACGGTGCGGGCGTTGGCGATGGTCGCCGAGGTGGTGCACGGCGCGCCCTGCCGGTTCAGCGATCCGGCGCGCTTCTCGCTCGCCCATGGCGGCAAGGACCGTCACCCCTATCCGGTGCCGCTGAAGGTCTACGACGAGACCATCCGGGTGCTGAAGTCGGCCGTGACGCAGGCGAAGCTCGGCCGCGACGAGGAGCTCTCGACGCTGCAACGGCTCGACGCGCAGGCCCGCGCGCTGGAACGCGACGCGACCGGCCCCGAGGTCGACACGCTGATCGCCGAGGAGCGCCGCCGCTCGCCGGACTACGGCGGCCGCAGCGTGTTCGGTTGGGAGAAAGACGCGACCCGGCCCGGGCCGTCCGACTGACGGACGTGATCACGACGGGGTCGCAGCCCGTGTGCTGATGGGAGTGGAGCGAGGCCTTTCGACCATCGTCGTCCCGGGGCGGCGCGTCAGCGCCGAGCCCGGGACCCATACGCCCTGTCTTTCATGAGCCACCGACACCGGGGTTATGGATCCCGGGCTCGCGGACCTGCGGTCCGCGCCCCGGGATGACGAATTCTGTAAAGCCCTCGCCTGCGCGTACGACTACCACTGCGAGGCTGTGCCTTCACTCAATAGTCAGCCCGATGGGCCAGCTCGGCCAAGATGCACAAATGCCCTGTCGACGGCGCACGTTCAGAGGAAGTTGATGTTGGTCGCCTTCACCAGCGCGAAGGTGGCGTCGATCTCCTTGCGGATGAGCGCGTCGAACTCGGCCGGCGCGATCGGCATCGGGTCGACGCCCTCCTGGGCGAGCCGCTCGGCGAGCCCGGGCGTCGCCTGCGCCTTGCGGGTCGCGGCATGGAGGGCCTCGACGATGGGACGCGGCGTCTTCGCCGGCACGAACATGCCGGTCCAGAACGTGTAGTCGGAGTCGGCATAGCCGAGCTCGGTCGTGGTCGGCACATCCGGCAGGGCCGAGCAGCGCTGCGGCGTGGTGACGGCGAGCGCGATCAGCGAGCGGTCGCGCACGAAGGTGAGAGCCGAGGCGATGCTGGAGCAGGAGAAGTCGACCCGCCCGGTCATCACCTCGACCAGCGCCTCGGGCATGCCGCGGAACGGCACGTGGATGCCGGGGAAACCGGCCGCGAAGCGCAGCCGCTCGGTGCTTACATGGGTGGCCGAGCCGACGCCCGCCGTGCCGAACGTGAAGCCGCCCGGTTTGGCCTTGGCGGCGGCGACCAGCTCCTGGAGGGTCTTGATGCCGGACGCCGGCCGCACCACCACCACATTGGGCGAGGAGCCGAGCGAGGCGACGGCCGAGAGATCGCGAGCGACGTCGTAGCCGAGCTTCGGATAGACCACCGGCGTCGCCGAGTGCATCGACGAGTTGATCAGCAGCGTGTAGCCGTCCGGATCGGCGCGCGCGACCGCCGTGCCGGCGATGGTGCCGCCGGCGCCGGGCCGGTTCTCGACGATGATCGACTGCCCGAGCAGCCGCGACAGCGGGTCGAGCGTCATGCGGGCGACGATGTCGATGGTGCTGCCGGCCGACAGCGTGACGATGGCCTTGATCGGCTTCGACGGCCAGGTGTCGGCCTGGGCGCGGAGCGACAGGGCCGGGGCGGCGAGCGCGGCACCGGCGAGCTGCAGGCTTCGACGACGGGTGAGCATCCCGAAATCCTCCCGGATCGATGCGATCCGGGCCGGCATGCTAGCCCTCTACTTTGGCGCGTGACATACGCAGTGTTTCACATCAGATAAACATCGGATCGCGGCCATCGTGTCACGTCCGAAGTGATCAGAATCGATTGTCGTACACGATCACGCGGGGGCGGCGTCGCGATCCCAGGGCGGCACCGGGGCGAAGCGCTCGGCCAAGAGATCGATGAAGGCCCGCACCTTGGCGGGCGGGCGGCGGTTGGACGGATAGGCCGCGTAGACGCCGGAGAGCTCCGGGGTCGGCTCGTCGAGCACGAGCGGCACCAGGAGCCCGGCGCGGATCTCGCGGGCGACCAGGAAGCTCGGCATGTAGACGAGGCCTTGCCCGCCGACCGCCGCGACCACCAGGGCGTCGCCGTTGTTGGCCGCGAGGCTACCTCTCACCTCGACGACGTGACGGGCGTCACGCCCGAACGCCCAGCGGCCGGCGCCGACCGTCTGCGACAGCGTGTAGCCGAGGCAGTCGTAGCCGGCGAGGTCGGCGATCGTGCGGGGCGTGCCGCGGCGCTCCAGATAGGACGGCGCGGCGCACACCATGAGCCGCGACGGGGCGAGCTTGCGGGCCACCAGGGTCGAGCTCTGCATCCGCCCGATGCGCACCACCATGTCCCAGCCCTCCTCGATCAGGTCGACGACGCGGTCGTTGAGGCCGAGATCGACGACGAGGTCGGGATGGCGGCGCGAAAACTCCGGCAGCAGGGGCGCGATCTCACGGATGCCGAACGAGAATGGCGCGTTGAGGCGCAGCGTGCCGCGAACCTCGACGGTTTCGGCCGAGGCGGTGGCGTCCGCCTCCTCCAGCTCGGCAAGGATGCGCTCGACCGATTCGAGGTAGCGCCGCCCCGCCTCGGTGAGGGTGAGCCGGCGGGTCGTGCGGTGCAGGAGCTTGGTGCCGAGCCGCGCCTCGAGCGCCGCCAGGTGCTTGGTCGCCATGGTCTGCGACATGCCGAGCGCCCGCCCGGCCGCCGACAGGCTGCCGAGCCCGGCCACCCGGGCGAACACCTGCATGCCGGTGACCCGATCGAGCATGTCGTCTCCGTCATTCCGGGCCGGTGCACAGCACCGGACCCGGGATCCAGCCAAGACCGCTGAGTCTGCTGCTGGATTCCGGGTTCGCGCCGTTCGGCGCGCCCCGGAATGATACCAGCTGCCATAAACCCCGACCCGTCATCCTGAGGTGCCCGGCGAAGCCGGGCCTCGAAGGATGCGGCCCGGCCGTCGCCCTTCGAGGCTCGGGCTTCGCCCGAGCACCTCAGGGTGACGGTGAGAGTCGGGGCGGAGGCCGATAGTATGACCCAGTGATCGGGATCCGGGCCTTATACGCCTCACACCTATGTTGTGAAATCATATCCGAATGAGGGGAATAATCAAACCAGCACCGGGATGGCACATTGCCTCCAGCGAAACCACTCACCCCCACCGAGGCTTCCATGTCCGCCACCCCGAGCATCGACACCCGCACCGCCCCCTATGCCGCCCTGCTGCTGCGCGTCAGCCTCGGCGCCCTGCTGATCGCCCACGGGCTCCTGCTGAAGGTCGCGACCTTCGGGCTCGCCGGCACGGCCGGTTACTTCCAGAGCCTGGGCTACCCGGCCTTCTTCGCCTACCTCGTGATCCTCGGCGAAATCGGCGGCGGTCTCGCCCTGATCCTCGGCCTGTGGACCCGCTGGATCGCCCTGCTGCTGCTGCCGATCCTGATCGGCGCGACCCTGCAGCACGCCGGCAACGGCTGGCTGTTCACGGCCAAGGGCGGCGGCTGGGAGTTCCCGGTGTTCTGGACCGTGACGCTCGTCGTCCAGGCCCTGCTCGGCGACGGCGCCTATGCGCTGCGTCTGTCCGCCCTCTTCGGCCGCACCGCCCGCATCGGCGGCCCGGTGACCCAGACGCGCTGACCGGCGTTCACCCCCGGCACACACCCGCCTGAAACCTCGGGAGGCCGCCATGGCCCAGCCTGATACCCTGACCCGCATCGAGCCGGCCCTGACGCCGGCTCCGATCGACCCGGCGGTCCGGATCGGCCACGTCCACCTCAAGGTGGCCGATCTCGACCGGGCGCTCGCCTTCTGGTGCGGCGTGCTCGGCTTCGAGCTGGTCCAGCGCTACGGCCATCAGGCGGCCTTCGGCTCGGCCGGCGGCTACCACCACCACATCGGCCTCAACACCTGGGAGAGCCGGGGCGGGTCGCCGCCGCCGCGCGGCAGCACCGGCCTCTACCACGTCGCCCTGCTCTACCCGAACCGGGCGACGCTCGCCGACGCGCTGCGCCGCCTGATCGCCGCCGGCATCCCGCTCGACGGCGCCAGCGACCACGGCGTCAGCGAAGCCCTCTATCTGCGCGACCCCGACGGCAACGGGGTCGAGCTCTACCGCGACCGCGACGCGGCCGACTGGCCGCGCACCCCCGACGGCCGGCTCGCCATGGTGACCCGGCCGCTCGATCTCGACGATCTCTTGCGCGACGCCCCCTCGCGCGAGGTCCCTCCCGGCGAGCCCGCGCGTTGACGCCGGACCGCCTCGACCGACCCTGACCTCGACACGCTTAAACGAAAAGGAGCCCCCCGTGAGCCAGACCAAGATCGCCGTCGTCGTCGGCAGCCTGCGCCGCGACTCGTTCAACAAGACGCTCGCCGCGGCGCTCGCCAAGCTCGCCCCGGCCGACGTGACCCTCGTGCCGGTCGAGATCGGCGACCTGCCGCTCTACAACCAGGACGACGACGGCAACCAGGCGCCGAGCGTGAAGCGCCTGAAGGCCGAGATCGCCGCCGCGCAGGGCGTGATCTTCGTCACGCCGGAGTACAATCGCTCGGTGCCGGGCGTGCTGAAGAACGCCATCGACCACGCCTCGCGCCCGTATGGCCAGAGCGCCTGGGCCGGCAAGCCGGCCGGCGTCATCGGCGTCTCGGTCGGCGCCATCGGGACGGCGATGGCGCAGCAGCACCTGCGCAACATCCTGGCCTATCTCGACATGCCGACGCTCGGCCAGCCCGAGGCCTTCATCCAGATGAAGGAGGGCCTGTTCGACGCCGACGGGTCGATCGGCGCGGCCAGCCGCGACTTCGTGAAGGGCTGGCTCGACCGCTACCTCGCCTTCGTGAAGACCCACGCGGGCTGATCCGCTCTCCGGCGCAGCCGGAGCGAAATAAAGCGCGGGCCGGTGTCGGAACGATCCCGGCCCGTTCGTCTTGCGGGAGAGGCGCCGTCGATGGGGGCGGGGCCGGACCGGAGACGACCATGAAGGTGCAGCCCTATCTGTTCTTCGACGGCCGCTGCGACGAGGCGATCGCGTACTACAAGGCCGTGCTCGGCGCCGAGTCGACCTTCCTGATGCGATTCGAGGACGCCCCGGACCAGCCGCCGCCCGGCGTGCTCCCGGCGGACTGGTCCGACAAGGTGATGCACTCCGAACTGCGGATCGGCGACACCGTGGTGATGCTCTCCGACGGCCGGTGCGCCGGCCAGCCGGACTTCCAGGGGATCTCGCTGTCGCTGACCGCCGACGGCGACGATCACGCCGATCGCTTGTTCGCCTCGCTCGCCGACGGCGGCACGGTGCAGATGCCGATCGGCAAGACCTTCTTCGCCTCGCGCTTCGGCATGGTCGCCGACCGCTTCGGCGTGACCTGGCTGATCATCTCGCCGCCGGCGGGGTGAGGCCTGCGCGTCCAGTCCGTGTCGGGCAGACTGATCCGCAGCTCCGCGTCCGGGGCTCACCCCCCTCCCCACCCCTCCCCCACAAGGGGGGAGGGAGCGGGCTGCGGCGAGCCTCGGCACATTGCTCTACAGCGATATCTCACCTTTGGTCGTGACGCTGCGGCTCCAGCGTTCCCTCCCCCCTTGTGGGGGAGGGACAGGGAGGGGGGTGAGCCACGCAGGAAGCGCCAGCGGCGTTTGTGATAGCGGAGAAAGCTCTCAACTCGCCTTCGCAACCGCCAGATTGATGTTGATGTTCTTCTCCTGGGTGAACGACAGGAGCTCCTCCAGGCACTCCTCGCGGCCGATGCCGGACTGCTTGTAGCCGCCGAACGGCGCGCCCAAGAAATGCTTGCTGGTGTCGTTGACCCAGATGTAGCCGGCCTCGACGGCGGCCGCGGCGCGATGCGCCGTCGTGAGATCGTTGGTCCAGATCGACGCTGTGAGGCCGTACTCGACCGCGTTGACCTGATCGAGCATCGCGGCCTCGTCGGTCCACCGGATCACGCCGACGACGGGCCCGAAGATCTCCTCCTTGAAGATGCGCATCGCCGGCGTCACGTCGGCGAACACGGTCGGCTCGATATAGAAGCCCTTCGCCAGCGCCGGGTCGTCCGGCCGGCCGCCGCCGGCCAGGAGGCGCGCGCCCTCCTGCTTGGCCGAGGCGATGTAGTCGAGCACGCGATCGTACTGCACCTTCGAGATGATGGCGCCCATGGTGGTGGACGGATCGGTCGGCACGCCGGGCTTCCAGTGGCGGATGCGGATCTTCACGCGCTCCAGCACGGCGTCATAGATGTCGGCGTGGATGAAAGCCCGACTCGTCGAGCCACAGGACTGGCCGCACCATGTAAAATTCATGCCGCCAACGAGCCCGGCCGCGACCGCATCCGGATCGGCGTCGGGCCAAGCGATCAGCGCGTTCTTGCCGCCGAGCTCGAGCAGCACGCCCTTCAGCGTGTCGGCCGCGGCCTTCATCACGGCGCGGCCCGTGGCGGCGCTGCCGACCAGGGCGATCTTGGCGACGTCCGGGTGGCTGGCGAGCCGCGCGCCGGCGTCGCGCCCGCCCGGCACCACGTTGAACACGCCGGGCGGCAACAGCCCGTCGATCAGCTCGGCGAGCCGCAGCGAGGACAGCGGCGCCTGCTCGGGCGGCTTCATCACGACCGTGTTACCGGCGGCGAGGGGCGCGGCCGCCTTGCCGGCGACGAACATGAAGGGATGGTTGAACGGCACGATGCGGCCGACGACGCCGAGCGGCTCGCGCACCGAGAAGTTCACCCGGTCCGGCCCCATCGGAATCGAGTGGCCCTTCATCTCGGTGACGAGCCCGGCGAAGAAGTCGAGCTGCGCGGCCGCGATGGTGGCGTCAGCGATCATCTCGGACACCGGGTTTCCGCAGTCGGCCGCGTCGAGCATCGCCAGCTCGCCGGCATTGTCGCGCAGCACCCGCGCGATCTCGCGCAACACCTTCGCGCGCTCGAGAGGCGGGACACGGCGCCACGTCTTGAACGCCTGCTTCGCCGCCGCGACGGCCGCGTCGACGTCCTCGGCCCCGCAATCCGCGACGGCGCCGAGCGACTCGCCCGTGCCGGGGCTGACCTGATCGAGATGCCGGCCGGTCGTCGGCGCATGCCAGGCACCGCCGTAATACGCGCCGCGCGCCTCCGGAAGCTTCAGCGCGATCGCGGCGAGGGACTTGGGTGCGACGGGTGTGTTCATGGCAGTCTCCAAGCTGCGCTTCGGCTGATCAGGCGGAGAGGGGGCTCGCTATCGTCAGTCGTCCCAGGGCGGCGCAACGCGCCGAGCCCGGGACCCATACGCCCTGTCTCTCGTGAGCCATCGGCGCCGGGATTATGGATTCCGGGCTCGCGGGCCTGCGGCCCGCGCCCCGGAATGACGAGCCTCATCACGACGCGACGGCGATCGGCTCCGGCACGGCGGCGGGGATGGCGGGCGCCACCGCGACCCGGCCGCGGATCAGATCGGCGGCGCGCTCGGCGATCATGATCACGGGTGCGTTGATGTTGCCGCCGACCAGATCCGGAAACACCGAGGCGTCGACGACGCGCAGGGCCTCGACCCCGATCACCTTCAGCTCGGGCTCGACCACCGAGGCCGGATCCTCCGCGGCGCCCATGCGGCACGAGCCGCAGGGATGGTGCGCCGTGACGGCGGTGCCGCGCACCGCCTGCTCGATTTCGGCCTCGCCGCTCGCCCGCGCGAGCGGCCCGATCTCGCCGTCCGTGAACGCCTTCAGGGCCGACTGCCGGCCGATGTCGCGGAACAGCGCGACGGCCCGCCGCATCGTCGCCCAGTCCTTGTCGGTCGCCAGCAGCCGCTGGCGGATCAGCGGATGCGCGGTCGGATCGGCGGAGCGCAGCGCGATCTCGCCGCGGCTCTCTGGCCGCAGCAGCACGATGCGGGCCGAGAAACTGTCGGCGAAACCTGTCTGACCCGGCCAGTAGGGTGCGGCGCCGAGCGGCCCGGCGATGAACAGCATCTGGGTGTCCGGCACGGCGAGCGTCGGATCGGTCTTGGCGAAGGCCGTGAGCCCGCCCGGCAGATCGGACGCGAAGCCGGTGCCGAGCACATAGCCGCGCGCGATCGACACGGCGAGCCGGTCGATCCGCATGTTGTAATGAACCGGCCCGGGCTCGCGCCGGCCGTACATCATCAGCGCGGCGACGTGATCCTGCAGGTTCTTGCCGACCGACGGGCGCGCCGCCGTGACGGAGATGCCATGACGCGCGAGCGCCGCCGGATCGCCGACGCCGGACAGCATCAGGATCTGCGGCGACGCGATGGCGCCGCCGCACAGGATCACCTCGCGCCCCGCCCGCACGGTCTCGACCGCACCGGCCGCCGAAAGTTCGACGCCGACGGCGCGCCCCTTCTCGATCACGACGCGATGCACGAGCACGTTGAGGCGCAATGTCAGGTTCGGCCGCGACAGCACCGGGCGCAGATAGGCCGCCGACGCGCTGGCGCGACGGCCCTTGCGCACGGTCTTCTGCATGCGTGCGATGCCGAACTGCTCGGCCGCGTTGTAGTCCGGATTGTAGGGAAGCCCGACCTGGCCGGCCGCCGCCACATAGGCGTCGATCAGCGGGTCGGCGTAGCGCGAGCGCTGCGTCGCCAGCGGGCCGGCGCCGCCCCGGTAGGCGCTGGCGCCCTCCTCCCAGCTCTCCTGCTTGCGGAAGTAGGGCAGCACGTCGCCCCACGACCAGCCGGCCGCGCCGCCCGCGGCCCACCGCTCGTAATCGCTGCGGTGGCCGCGCACATAGGCCATCGCGTTGACCGAGGAGGAGCCGCCCAAGACCTTGCCGCGCATGCATTCCATGGCGCGGTTGCCGGTCGCCGGATCCGGCTCGGTCTCGTAGCCCCAGTCGTAGAGGCGCTTCTGAAGAATGCGGCCCCAGCCGAGCGGCAGCTGGATCAGCGGGTCGCGATCGGAGCCGCCGGCCTCGAGCAACAAGACCTTCACGTCCGGATCCTCGGAGAGCCGGGCGGCGAGCGTGCAGCCCGCCGAGCCGGCGCCGACGATCACGTAGTCGTACTCGCTGACGGTCATGCGCGGCGCTCCGCACCCGCTGTCCTGATCACTTCGGCGCCTTGGCGTCGACCACGGCCTTGAGCTTGACGAACTCGGCCTTTGCGGCCGGGTTCTGCTCGACGATCTTGGTGCCGAGCGCGACGAAGCCCTGCATCATCTTGGTCTGCTCGGCCTCGGGGAGCTTCAGGATCTCGCCCTTGTTCTCCAGCCACACGGCGTTCGCCTTCTTGACGTTGTCGACGCCCCAGCCGAACGCCTGCTGCTCGGCCTCGCGCCCGGCGGCCCGAATCGCCTCCTGGACGTCCTTGGGCTGCGCCTGGAACCACGCCTCGTTGACCAGATTGACCGAGACGATGTGCGCGAAGTTGAGGTCGGTCACGTGCTTGGCGACGTCGTAGTACTTGAACGCGGTGAGGATCGGCATGCCGGCCAGCACCCCGTCGATGCCGCCCGACTGGAGCTGCGGGATCACCTCGGAGAGCGCCAGCGGCACCGGGATCGTGCCGATCGACTTCATCGGCTCGATCTGCAGGGGCGACGCGAAGGTGCGCACCTTCATGCCCTTCATCGCCTCGAGGGTCGGCGCCGGCTTCTTGAACAGCACCAGGGTCGGGCTGTTGTAGATGGCGCCGATGACCCGCAGGCCGCGATTGACGAACATGGTCTCGAGGTGGTCGCGATAGGCCGGATCGTGGATCACCGCCTTGACGTGCTCGGGCGAGACGAACAGGCCGGGCACGTCGAAGATCTGGAAGCGCGGATCGAGCGTGGTGACGAACGAGGTCGGCGTGATGAAGGACTCGATGGTGCCGAGCGACACGCCCTCGGCCATGCGCGGGATGGCGCCGAGCTGGCTCGCCGGATAGATCTCCACCTTCACCTTGTCGCCGACCCGCTTCTGCAGCGCCGCCGCGAACAGCTTCTGCCACTCGTGCTGGACGTCGTTGATGGTCGCGTTGGCGAGCTTCATCACGGTCTGGGCCGCCGCCGGCGTCACCGACGCCGGGGAGACGGTCGCCACGGCGGCGAGGAGCGTTGCGGCGAGCGCCGCGAGCGAGCGTCGGGACAGGACGGGGCGTTGCGACGACATGGCGGTCTCCGAGGGCTAGATGGCGCGAGCAAGAACCAGCGTGAGGGCCGGCCAGTAAGTGATGATCAGAAGCGCGGCGATCTGCACCAGCGCGAACGGCACGACGCCGCGATAGAGCGTCTCCAGCGGCACGCCGAGCACCGAGCGGGCGACGAACAGGTTCAGCCCGAACGGCGGCGTGAACATGCCGATCGCGACATTGACGGTCATGACGATTCCGAAATGAACCGGGTCGATGCCGAGATGCTTCACCAGCGGAATGAGCAGCGGCGTCAGCACGACGATCGCCGAGGTCGGATCGAGGAAGCAGCCGACGATCAGCAGCATCACGTTGACGACCATCAGGAAGCCCCAGGGGGGCAGATCGAGCGCCGCGATGCCCTCGGTGAGCGCGCGCGGGATGCCGTTGACGGTGAGCAGCCAAGCGAACACGGCGGCGGCCGCGACCACGATCAGGATCTGCGCCGTGAGGATCGCCGAGCGGGTGGCGCAGTCGAGCACGTCGGCCCAGCTCATCTCGCGGTAGACGAAGCGGCCGACGATCACGCCGTAGAGGCAGGCGAAGCCACCCGCCTCGGTCGGCGACGACCAGCCGAGATAGATACCGGCGAGAATCACGACCGGCATCATCAGAGCCGGGAACGCGTCGCGCGTCGTCGCCACGAACCGTCGTAGCGAGAAGCCGACCCGCGTGCTGCCTGGCGCGCGCGCGCCTTGCGCGATCACATAGGCGCACATCATGCCGGCGATCAGCAGGCCGGGCAGCACGCCGCCGGCGAACAGGCGCGGGATCGACTCCTCGGCCGCGGCGCCGTAGAGGATCATCGCGATGCTCGGCGGGATCACGATGTCGATCGAGCCCGAGGTGCTGACGAGCCCGGAGGCGAAGCGCGGACCGTAATCGCGCACGAGGCCGGGATAGAGCGCGCGGCCGATCACCGCGACGGTCGCGGTCGAGGCGCCCGAGATGGCGCCGATCAACGTGCAGGCCCCGACGGTCGCGACCCCGAGCCCGCCCGGCGTGCGGCCGACCAGCGCCAGCACCCAGGCGATCAGCCGGTCGGCGATGCCGGCGCGGCCCATCAGCTCGCCGCCGAAGATGAAGAACGGCACCGCGAGCAGCGCGTAGTTCTCCAGGCCGCCATAGATCACCTGATGGACGGCGATCGGCGGCACCGTCATCACGGTGGCGAAGGAAAGCGCCGCCCCGATCAGGAACAACGCGAAGATCGGCGTGCCGATCGCCAGGAGGAAGAGCGGGACGGCGCCCAATGTCCAGATCATGCGTGCATCCAGATCATGCGTCGATGCCCGAGCGCCGCGCGAGCTCCACCCCGTCGGCGACCACCAGCGCGGCCGCGATCAGGGCGCAGCCGCCGAAGCCGACCAGCAGCGCGGTGTGCGGGATCGTCATCGGCAGGCCGAGCGCCATGCTGGTCTGGCCCGTCATCATGACGCGGCCGACGAAGCCGTAGGACTGCATCGCAGCGTACCCGGCGCCGAGCGCGATCGCGACGTGATGGACAATCGCCAGCGCGAGGCGCGTGCGCACCGAGGCGCGCAGCGGCAGGAAGTCGAGCGCGATGTGGGAGCGGTCGGCGGTGACGAACAGCGCACCGATCATCACCAGCCACACCATGGCGAAGACGAGCAGCTCGTCGGCGCCGATGAACACGCTGCCGAACAGGTAGCGGCCGAGCGCGTTGACGACGTTCAGCACCACCATGCCGATCAGCACCAGCCCGAGGATCGCGCGGCCGGCCCGCGCGACCGCGCGGGCGAGCCAAGCGGCGAGCGGCACGGCAGTCGGCGGCTCGCGTTCGATCGTCATCACGCTCTCGTCCACCACCGTGCTCTCCCTCGGACCGTGCGACCGTCAGACCGTCAGGCGGCGCTGACGAGCGTGCTCGGCTTGGTGCCGGTCGCCACCGCGAAGGCCGGCCGCGCGTCGATCGCGGCCTGCCACTTGGTCAGCGCCGGGAAGTCCGGCCGCTCGATTGGAAATCCGAGGCAGCGCTTCATGATCGGGGCGAGCGCGACCTCGGCCAGCGTGAAGCGGCCGAGCGCGACGAAGTCGCGGCCGGCGAGATGGCCGTCGAGGATCTTCATCGCGGCGACGAGGTCAGCGGCCTGCGTTGCGAAATCGGCGCTGCGCTCCTCGGCCGGCTTCTTGGCGTCCTTGAACACCGCCACATAGGCCGTGTTGACGCTGGCGAGTAGCCAGTCCATCCAACGCTCCACCTCGGTCTTCTCGGCCGGGGTCGCACCGGTCAGCGTCGGCGCGTGCAGGGCGGCGAGATAGCGCAGGATGGTGTTCGACTCCCAGATCACCACGTCGCCGTCGATCAGAGTCGGAACCTTGCTGTTCGGGTTGAGCTTGCGGTACGCGTCGGTCGTCGTGTTGCCGAACTGGCGTCCGTAGTCTTCCCGCACATAGGAGAGGCCAACCTCCTCGAGGAAGAAGATCACCTTCTGCACGTTCCCCGACGTGCTGCGTCCGAGCAGTCTCAGCATTGCTTGTCCTCCTGTTCGGGGCTTCAGCGCCGCAGCGCGTTCGCCGCCTTGACGAATTGCCCGGCGAAAGCCGCCGAGACGTCGATCGGTTGCTTCATGGCGCCCTGGTCGAGCAACGTCTTCGTCGTCGACTCCCAGGCCTCCTTGCTCATCGCGCCGATGCCGTTCGCCTTGGTGTCCTCGCTGAAGAAGGACGCGGCGATGTCGGCCTCGATCTGCTTCAGCAAAACGTCGCGCTTCGGCGCGTATTCGGGATTGGCCTTGATCACGATGTCGACCGCCTCGGGCGGATTCTCGATCACAAACTTGAACGCCTCGAGATAGGCGGTGACGAAGCGCTGCACGAGGTCGGGCTTGTCGGCGATCATCTTCTCGGACGTGATCAGGCCGGAGCCGTAGGCCTTGTAGCCCCAGTCGGAGCCGAGCAGGATCGACAGCGAGCCGGGGCCGCCCGCCTTCGCCTCGAGCTCCGGCACCTCGGCGTCGATGTAGCCGGGCACCGCGTCGACGCGGCCGAGCAGCAGGTAGTTCTCGTAGGGCGGCGATACGGTGGCGCGCTTCACGTCCTCCTCGGTCATGCCGTTGGCCGCGAAGAACGCCTTGGTGAAGATGTAGGTCGAGCCGCTCGGTTGCACGGCGAAGTTCAGGCCTTTCAGATCCTGCGGCTTCGTCAGCTTGTGCTTGGCGGCGATCGTGATCATCGCCATCGGGCTCTTCTGGTTGACGGCGGCGAGCGCCACCACGGGCACGTTCTGCGAGCGCGCGATGGCGAGCGTCGGCAGGTCGCCGAAGCCGAACTCGGCGTTGCCGGCGCCGATCATCCGCATCGTGTTGGCCGAGCCGGTGCCGCGCCGGATCGCCGTCACCTCGATGCCGTGCTTCGCGAACAAGCCCTTCTCCTGGCCGACGAAGAACATCGCATGATTGCCGCGCACCACGTAGTCGAGCTGCACGCCGACCTGATCGGCCGCGGCCGCGGGCGCCGTCGTGCCGGCGAGTCCGCCGGCGACGAGCGCTGCGCCCCCGACGACAGCGCCGAGCCGGGCGAGAACGGATCTGCGGGACGGGGTGGTCATCGTGTCTGTCCTCCGCATCGGGGTGTCGGCGTCGGGCGATCAGGAGCGGTGCAGCGGGTCGTATTTCGCGGCCCATGGCACCAGGAGCTGCTCGGCGAGCTCGAGCGCGTAGTAGAAGGCGAGGCCGAGCACCGAGACGACGACGAGGGCGGCGAACACCAGCGCCGTGTCGAGCTGGGTCGACGAGAGTTGAATCACGTAGCCGAGCCCGGCCGAGGCGCCGGCGAACTCGCCAACGATGGCGCCGATGACGCTCAGCGTGACCGCGACCTTGAGGCCCGCCATCAGGGAGGGCAGCGAGTACGGGATCTGGACGCGGCGCAGGATCTCGCCGCGGCTCGCGCCGACCGAGCGCATCAGCGCGATGAAGCCGGGCTCGACGGACTGCAACCCGTGCATCATGTCGATGGCGACGGGGAAGAAGGCGATGACGACGATCAGCACCACCTTGGGCGCGAGATCGTAGCCGAACCACAGGATGAAGATCGGCGCGAGCGCGATCTTCGGCACGGTCTGGAACAGCACCACGAGCGGATACAGCGCGCGGCCGAAGCGCTCGAACCGGACGATGGCGAGCGCCACCGCGATGCCGACGAGCGCCGACAGCACGAAGCCGGCAGCGATCTCGATCGCCGTGACGCGCGAGGCGACCAGCAGCATCGGCCAGTTCTCGACCAGCGACACGGCGATGGCGGACGGCGCCGGGAGCACGAAGGAGGAGACGTTCAGGAGCCGGATCGCGAGCTCCCAAGCCGCGAGCACGCCGAGCAGCAGCGCGAAGGGCGGCAGGATCTCGGACGCCGCCCGGCGGACGCGGCGGAGCATGGCGCCACGCGCGACGGCGCGCGGCCGGAAGGTCGCCTGGTCGAGGGTGCTCATCGGCGCTCTCCCGCGCGCGGCTGCGCTCCGATCGCCGACGTTCCGATCGGCTGGACCGCGTGGCTCTGGATCAGCAGGTGGCGGAGCCGCGATTCCGCCTGCGCGAAGGCCGGGAGATCGAACGTCTCCTCGTCGCGATGCGCCGGCAGGTCGATCGGCAGCGTCTCGATGATGCGGGCCGGGTTGGTCGCCATCACGTGCACGTCGCGCGACAGGAACACGGCCTCGTCGATCGAATGAGTCACCAGCACGATGGTCTTGCCGGTGCGCTCCCAGATGTCGAGCAGGCCGCGGCTCATCTCCTCGCGCGTGATGGCGTCGAGCGCGCCGAACGGCTCGTCCATCAGCAGCACCTCGGGATCGAGCGCGAGCGCCCGGGCGATCGCGACGCGCTGGCGCATGCCGCCGGAGAGCTGCGACGGCAGCTTGTTGGCGGCGGCTTCCAGCTTGACGAGGCGTAGCATCGCCATCGCCTTGTCGAGCGCGACATCCTTCGGGGTCGCACGACCGCCGACAGTGAGCAGGAAGGCGGCGTTCTCCAGCGCCGTCTTCCACGGAAGCAGCGTCGCCTCCTGGAAGACGAGGCCGATCATGTGGCGCTTCGCCGCCTCGCCGGGCGCGAGGCCGCCGACCGTGATGGTGCCCTCGCTCGGC
Source organism: Rhodoplanes elegans (assembly GCF_016653355.1). Taxonomy (GTDB): domain Bacteria; phylum Pseudomonadota; class Alphaproteobacteria; order Rhizobiales; family Xanthobacteraceae; genus Rhodoplanes; species Rhodoplanes elegans. The sequence goes on from NZ_NHSK01000050.1 coordinate 27,217, forward strand.
GTCAGCAGCCCGGCCATCACCTTCAGGAGCGTGCTCTTGCCGCAGCCCGACGGACCGATCAGCGACACGAAGCTGCCGCGCCCGACCGTGATGTCGATTCCGGCGAGCACCCGCTGGACGATGCCGTCGTGGGCGAAATCGACGCTGATGCCACGCCCGACGATGTGCGGCTCGGCCGCCGCGGACGGCTTCGGCGCGGGATCAGCGGCGGAACTGACGGGGGCGATGGACAGCACGGGCTCGCTCGACGGGTTCGGGGCTGGCAGGCGGGGCGCGCGGCCGGGCGGACGCGCGCCGTCTCGCGGCGCGCCTCAGCGCGGCTTGTAGGCGATGGCGTCCATCTCGATCTTGGTGTTGATCACGGCGCGCGCCTCGACGGTGGTGCGGGCCAGCACGGCATCCTTGAACTTCTCGCCGAACACCTTGTTGTAACGTCCGAAGTCGCGGGTGTCCTCGAGATAGGTCGTGACCCGCACCACGTCGGCGAGCGTCGCGCCCTCCTCGGCGAGGATCCGGCGGATCGACTCGATGGTGCCGGCCGTCTCCTCCTCGATGGTGCCGGACAGCATGTTGCCGTTCTCGTCCTTCGCCACCTGGCCGGAGACGAAGATGAAATCTCCGGCCCGCACGGCGGGGTGGAACGGCAGGTTCGGGTTCTTCTTGCCGATGGCGTAGACGTCCGGCTTCTTGTCCAGCGTCTCGGTCATGCTCGGGTCCTCGCGTCGCGTTCGATGGATCGCGGTCATCGACATCAGGTCGTCGGAATGTTGGCTCAGAACGCCGTGGTCTCGATGATGTCGACCCCGTTGACGCGATCGACCAGATAGATCAGCCCGCGCGAGTCGACCGTCACGTCGTTGGACGACGGCCGGTCGGCACCGGGTGCGGGCGTGGGCAGATAATGCCCGACCTCGCGCGGCCGGAACGGATCGGCGAAGTCGACCAGCCGGAGCCCCTGCGCGAACCAGGCGAACGGCACGATCGAGCCGACGAAACGCTCGGACGGCTGATGACAACCGGTCATCGGCGGCTGTGGGCGGCCATCGAGATCGAGGCCCGGCACCTGGAACGTCGCGATCGAGGTCGGCAGCCGCTCGTTGGTGATGTCGTAGACCCAGGCGAAGCTCGGCGGCGACGGCCACAGCTTGGCGACGTCCTCGTCGGCCACCACCATGATGTCACGGCCCTGCAGCTTCTGCGGGAAGCGCAGGCAGGTGTGGGTGGGGTGCGGGAACGTGGGGCTGGTGTTGACGTGCGAGACCAGCGTCGGCTTCGACATGTCGGAGATGTCGAGAATGAAGAAGCCGTGGTGCCAGTAGCTGACGTAAAGCCGGTCGCCGAAGCGCAGTGGATGATGGCAGCGCGGCGGGACCCAGGTCTCCCACGGATACGCCTCGCCGCCGGCCGTCCACTGGCCGGGGATCCACCAACGCCCGACCTCGGTCGGCTTCGTCGGATCGATCAGATCGAGGATCATCACGATGTTGCCGACATAGCCCTGGACGGTCGGCGAGATGTAGGCGTAGCGGCCGTCGAAGTCGAAGCGGTGGACGCCGCCGCCGATCGTGTCCCAGCGCGAGATCAGCTTCGGCGTGGCGGGCTGCGACACGTCCCAGATGGTCAGGCCGCCGCCGACCTGATCAGGCGCGCCCTTGCCGAACTTCTCCATGTTGCAGACCATGATGTCGCCCGCGACGCGCACCTTGTGCGAGTGCCAGCCGTCGGGAACGTCGATGGTCGCGAGATGACGCGGCGACGCCGGGTCGGAGACGTCGTAGATGGTGGTGCCGCTGGTCGGTCGCTGATGGCCCACATACATCGTGGTGCCTTCGACCCAGACCTGCCCGCCACCGGGGCAATCGACATGAGAGACGAGTGTGGTGTTGGCGTGTGACAGCAAGGCAGCCTCGTTCGTCGGTTCGGCACGGGGGTGCGGCGCCGCGCCACGCGCGGCGACGCGCCGAGATCCTGACGAGATCAGACGAGGCGGACGATGTTGTCGTCCTTGGTCTTGCCCCACTTGCGATAGAGGTCGAGCTTCTTCTGGGTCGGCTCGTCGCTGGCGACGAACAGGAACACCGGGTCCGTGTCGGAGCCGTTGACGTGCTCGCACCACATGCCGCCCGGCACCGCGAGCGTGTCGTGCGCGTTCCAGTCGAAGCGCTTGCCGTCGACGATAGAGTGGCCCTTGCCTTCGAACGGCGCGACCAGCAGGTTCGCGGTCTGGCGCAGCGGCAGCGTCCGCTCACCGGGCCGCAGCATCTGCACGAAGAACGTGATGGTCTTGAACACCGGCTGGCCGGTGGTCGGGTCGATGTACTCGACCATCAGCGCCTCGTGGGCGTCGCCGTCCCAGTCCTTGTGACGATCGAGCAGCTCGCGCATCATGTCCCAGCGATAGACGAACATCGGCGAGGAGAAGCCGGCGCCGCGCTTCTCCTTGCTGGCGAAGCGGGGCATCAGGCCGCCATAGCCGTAGATGCGCTGCGAGTAGTCGGACGGGAAGCGCTCCGACTGCTGCTTCATCGGCACCATCACGCCATTCACTTCCTCGGCGTAGTGATGATCGAAGTGAACGGCATTGAGGGTCTCGACCAGCGGGAAGTCGAGCACCGAGAGATTGAGCGCCTGCTCGCCGCCGACCGTGCCGTGATTGTGCCAGGTGTCGTTCGGGGTGAGCACCAGATCTCCGGGGCCGAACACGATGTTCTCGCCGTCCACGCCGGTGAAGTTGCCCTTGCCCTTCAGGCCGAACCGCACCGCGCTCGGCGAGTGCTTGTGGGGCGGCATGATCTCGTCGGCGTCGTTGAGCCGATAGGCCGTGTACATGGTCGAAACGGTGGCGCGCTTGGGCGCGAGACCCGGATTGACCAGCACCAGCGAGCGGCGCTCCGAGTCGTCCATCGTGACCAATTCGACGGCACGATTCAGAATTGGTTCGATGTCCTCGGCGCAGCGCCAGAGATAAGGCACCGCCCGCGAGGTGGCCATCAGCTGCTTGATCTCGTCGTTCTGCACGTCGGCGGAGGTCGCCCAGAACGGAAACATGTTCTTGGCGCCGATCTCGTCGTAGAGCGCCTTCAGGGCGGTGTCGCGGTTGGGGAGACGATGCACGTTCGTCGACATGGAGGACTCCATCGGGGTGCGTCGGCGGAACCAATGACGAAAGGCTAGCAGCAATAGGTTCTCCGTCAACGGGCCGATTTGGCACCAATCTTCTTTATTGGTCCGCCCGCACATGATATGCATTGCACACGACGAGGCCGGCGCCTGAATTCACGATCGAATCCGGCGCGGCGCCCCGGCGGGGCCCGGACCGGCGCCCGTCGTCGCGGCAGACGAGTGCACCGCACCGTGCAGGGAGCAAACAATATGAGCAGCCTCGACCAGCCGAGATCCCGCCGCCACGCCGACGCCATCCCGCTCGGCCCGGCGCCCGGCCTGATCACGGCCGAGGCGCGGCTCGACGCGGCCGCGTTGGAGATCGCCCGCGACTCGTCCGACCTCGCGCTGCATCGGCTGCGCGAGCTGATCACGTCGGAGCGCTTCGGGCACGACGGGCGGTTGCCGCCGGAACGGAACCTCGCCGACGAGCTCGGCGTCAGCCGTCGCGTGGTGCGCCAGGCGCTCGGCACGCTGGAGGCGGAGGGCCGCATCATCCGTCAGCAGGGCCGCGGCACCTTCGTGGCCGAGGCGCGGCCGAGCGCGTCGGAGCTGGTGCGCGAGCTCTCCAAGCTCACCAATCCGGTCGACACGCTGGAGGCGCGCCTCGCCATCGAGCCCATGCAGGCGCGGCTCGCGGCGCTGCGCGCGACGCCCGGCGATATCGACAAGCTGTTCGAGGCGGCCGAGGCGAGCCGCGTCGCGCCCGATCCGCCCTCCTACGAGAAGGCCGACGCGGCATTCCATCGCCGCGTCGCGGCGGCGACCCGCAATCCGTTGATGATCGCGATCTTCGAGGCCGTGATGGAGACGGCGGCCGACGGGAGCTGGCGGCACGGGCGCGAGACGGCGCACTGCATCAACAACCAGGCGGTCTATGCGGCGGCGCACCGGCGCATCGCCGCCGCCATCTCGGCCCGCAACGCGACCCTCGCCGAGGACGCCATGCGGGCGCACCTCACCGCGATCCAGCAGCGGCTGATCGAGTACGCGTTTCCGCGCGCCGAGATGAGCGACTGACCGGAGCTGATCAGATCAGCGATCGATCCCGGAGAACAGCACCGTGACGGGGCCGGGCGGCAGCGGCCCGCTCAGCAGGCCGGCGAGGCCGGCCGTGCCGGTGGCGGAGGCCGCGATCGCCGTGTGGCGCTTGCCGAGATCATACGCGCGTTCGACCGCCGACTCCGGCGCGACGACGACGGCGCCGCCGCTCGTGCGCACGCCTTTCAGGATCTCCAGCCAGTCGTAGGTCTCGTCGTCGAGGATGCCGTGCGCGAGGCTGTGCGGCACGCTCTCCCAAGCCCACATGTAGTTCGTGCGGTGCTTCGCGGCCGCATCGAGAGCGATGTCGGTCGCCTTGCCGAAGGCGCGGGCGAGCGGTGCGCAGCCTTCGGTTTGAAGCGCGACGATACGCGGCATGCGGGCGAGCCGCCCGGCCGCGAGCGCTTGAAAAAGCCCCTGCGCCAGCGCGCTCGCCAGCGCGCCGCCGCCGACCTGGACATACAGAGTGCCGGGCTCGCTGCCGGCCGCGGCGAGCGTCTCGGCGATCTCGAAGCCGAGCGTGCGGCCGCCCTCGATGGCGAGGCCGTTGTCGGGCCCCTGCACGCCGAACGGCAGCGCGCCGTCGCGCACCGCGGCGCGGAACGCCGTCACGCACGGATCGCCCGTCTCGCCGGCCTTGCGGTCGCACACCGTGATGTCGGCGCCGAGGTCCTTCAGCCGCGCGACGACGGCCGGGCTCGCATCGGGTGGGATGAACACGTCGAGCGGCCACGCGGCCGCGCGCGCCACCACGGCGGCGGCGAGCGCCGCGTTGCCGCACGACGCGATCGCGAGCTTTCGCGTGCGGAGTCCCTCCGCGAGAGGGAGCCGCGCCGCGTCCAGCACGCGCAGATAGAGCATCACGCCCATCAGGTGACGGGCCTTGTGCGAGCCCGAGACGTTGTGCGTCTCGTCCTTCACGAACAAGGGACTATCGAGTCCGACCGCCTGCGCGAGCGCCGCCTCGCGCGTCATCGGCGTCACGCGAAAGCCGCGACCGTCGACGGCGATCAAGTTCTGGTCCAACGCGCCGACGATCTCGGCCCACGCGCCATCGGAGAGGCCTTTCGCGCGCGCCAGCCGGTACGGCGACAGCATCGCGCGATATCTGAGAAACGGATCGTCCTCGGAGCCCGGCGCGAAGACGGCGTCGCCCTCCTCCGGCACCAGCAGATGATCGATGTCGTCGCCGTCTTTGGCGTTCGGGCAACCGAAGGGGAGCGCGACGTCGATCGCGACGCGCGCGCCGCAGCCGTGACAGACGAAGTGAGGAACGGAGGAGGTCATGACAAACCGGTGCAGAGCGAGGGCCGGGGTGTCTGCCGCGTCATGGCCGGGCTCGTCCCGGCCATCCACGAGCTTGCGGCATCGGCCCGGAGCGTGGATGCCCGGGACGAGCCCGGGCATGACGGGTCGGAGAATTCGGCCGCCCCGTCCTTCGAGACGCGCCTTCGGCGCTCCTCGGGACGAGGCGGATCGGGATGCGGCGCCGCGTCAGCTCCGGCCCGCGCCGCTCTTGGCGTTGAAGGCGCGGATCATCTCGTCCCAGGCCGGCACCATGTCGAGAAGGCTGTCCCAGAACGACTGCTTCGCCCGCACCGTGAACTCCTCGAGCGAGACGCCCTGCTGCTCCACCCAGGTGAAGTAGCCGAGGTTGAAGATGCGCTTGCGGTCGACATGGGTCAGCTCGATCAGGTGATCGGTGCCGATGCCGGCGAGCGACCGGCCCCAGGTCTCACCCGCCGCGACCTGATCGAAGCGGTTGCCGAAATACTTCGGCATCGCCTTGACGATCTCGCTGCCGTACATGGCCGAGCCGTCGGTCGCCACCGTCATGATCACGTCGTCGGGGCCGAGATCCCAGTACTTCGCCGCCTTGATGGCGGCCAGCATGTTGCACAGGCCGGAGAGGCCGAAATGCGGGAGCTGCGCGACCAGTGCCGGATCGAGGCCGCGCCGCTCGACCAGGTACTTGCGGCCCTCGTCGGTGTTGAACAGCACGAACAGCGTGTCGGTCGCGTGGTCGGAGACGCCGACCACCATGTCGGTGTTCATCACGTTGTGGATGAACGGCACGTGCTTGTCGCCGATGCCCTGGATGTTGTGCTCGCCGAAGCCGTTGTAGAGCAGCGTCGGGCACTCCTCGGCCTCGACGGCGACGATCTTGGTGCCGTAGGTGGCCTTCAGATGATCACCGGCCGCGAGCGTGCCGGCCGAGCCGGTCGCCGAGACATAGGCGGCGAGCTTCGCGCCCTTCTTCCCCTTGGTGATGGTCTCGTAGACCTTCGCGAGCGCCGCACCCGTGCAGGTGCGGTGGACGACGTAGTTCCCGAACTCGCAGAACTGATTGAAGATGATGTTGTCGGGATCGCGATCGAGCGCCGCGCAGGCGTCGTAGATTTCCTTGACGTTGCTCTCCGAGCCCGGCGTCCGGATGATGTCGGAGGGATCCGTGACCCAGCGATCGAGCCAGTCGAAGCGCTCCTTGCTCATGTTCTCGGGCAGCACGGCGACGCCGCGGCAGCCGAGGATGCGCGAGATCGCGACGCCGCCGCGGCAGTAGTTGCCGGTCGACGGCCAGATGGCGCGGTGATGCGTCGGGTCGAACTGGCCGGTGACGACGCGCGGCACCAGGCAGCCATAGGCGGCCAGCACCTTGTGGGCGGCGATCATCGGGAAGCGGTCGCCGACGGCGAGCACGATGCGGGCCTTCACGCCGGTCAGCTCGCTCGGTAGCTCGACGAAGCCGGGCACGTCGACGAGGTCGCGGCGTGCCGCGTCGTTCCACCAATGCACCCGGAACAGATTCAGCGGATGCGGCGAGTCGGGATCGACGTCGCGCAGCTTGCCGCGAATCGCGGGGTCGATGGTGGTCGGGTTCGCCAGCTCGGCGAGCGTCGGCAGCACCACGTTCGCCTCGCGGAAGCGGGCGTTCGTCCGCTCATAGACACCGGTGTCGACCACCGTCCGCTCGAGTCCCAGCCGCGCCATGTTGTCCTTCCGTCGTGATGATCAGGGTTCGGGATTCGACCGAGCACGGGACTCGGCCCTCTCCCGGGCGGGAGAGCTTTTTTGTTCAGGCCCGCTCGCTCGTCTCCCTCACCCGCCTGCGGGGAGAGGGTCGGGGTGATGGGCTTCGGGTGCTGAGCGTCGCGGAGACGCCCCCTCACCCGACGACTGCGCGACGACGCGCGGCCGTCGACCTCTCCCCGCGCGCGGGGAGAGGCGAAAGAGGTGAGATCGATCGCGCGTCCTTATCATACATTCTTCAGCCGGTCCCACAGCCGCGCCGCCTCGGCGCGCGCCGCCGCCTGGAAGGCAGCCGGGTCGCCTGCGACCAGATGTCCGTCGAGCACGACCGGGCGGCCGGCGACGACGACGTGCTCGACGGCGCCGTCGCGCCGCACCACCACGTCGCCGGCGGCACCCACGGCCAGCGGCTCGGGATGCAGACCGAAACGCTCGGCCATCAGGGCGTGACCTGCGGCGAGCCGCGTCGCGGCGCGCGGGCCGGCGACGGCCTCGTCCTTGTTCTCCTGCGCGAGACGGGCGAGCGCCGCCTGCTCGACGGCCATGTCCGGGTCCCACCCGTCGACGCCGAGCGCCACGGTCGACACCTGCGACAGGTTGCCGGCGTACCCCACCCTGTTGCCTTCGTTGGAGCGCGGGTTCTGCACGAACCAGGCGCCGTTGCGGGCCGCGAGTCTCACCTGCGCGGCATCGAGATGCACGCCGTGCGCGATGATCGAGCCGGGCACGATCGCGCCGAGCGCGATCAGCCGCTCGAGCGGCCCCTCGAAGCCGCGGCGCTTCGCGTCCTCGACGTCGGCCATGTCTTCGGCGACGTGGACGTGCACGGCGGTGCCGAGCGTGCGGGCGAGGTCGCCGGCCTCGGCGATCGTCTCGTCCGACACCGTGAAGCTCGCATGCAGCCCGACCATGCCGCGCAGCAGCGGCGAGGCGACGACGGTGCGGTTCTCGGCGAGCCCGCGCACCGCCTCGTCGCGGCCGAAATTGCGCTCGGTGGCGCCGAAGCAGAGGACCGCGCGGATGCCGAGCTCGGTCGTGACGTCGCTCAGGACCTCGAGCGAGCCCTCGATCAGGTTCGGCGACTCGTGGTGATCGATCAGCGTCGTCGTGCCGGCGAGCAGCGCCTTGGCGACGTAATCACGTGCGCCGGCCCGCAGCGTCTCGGCATCGATGGCGCGGTCGAGCCGCCACCACACGCGCTCGAGAATCTGGACGAAATTCTCCGGCGCCGGCTCGGGCTTCGGCATGCCGTACGGCGCGAGCGCGCTGTAGATGTGGGTGTGGGCGCAGACATGGCCGGGCGCGATCTCGCCGTCCGGGCAGGACAGCACCGGCGCGTCGGCCGGCGCATCGCGCGCCACCACGCCGTCGACGATCGCGACGCGGCGACCGTGGCGGTCGGGGCCGATGATGAGCGCCTGAGAGTGAGTCATCTGGTTGCTCCGGCCGTCGGAACGAAGAACGGCAGGTCGTCGAACTCGGAACCGTCATGCCCGGGCTCGTCCCGGGCATCCACGCCTGGTGCCGCGGCCACGCGCAAGGTCGTGGATGGCCGGGACGAGCCCGGCCATGACGACGCTGTGCGACGCCGCGAGCACATCAGAAGATCCTCAGTGCCACTCGTTGCGGTCGCCCGGGATGCGGCCGAGATTGATCGCCTTGGCGGCCGGCGACTCCTTCATCGGCAGGCGCATGTGGCGGGTGCCGTCGAACATCGCGAGCGCGCCGGCGACCGCACCGGCGGTCGGCACCAGGCCGATCTCGCCGACGCCCTTGGCGCCGAACGGGCCTTCCGGCTCCGGCACCTCGACCAGCGTCACCTCGACCTTCGGCATGTGCTGGGCGCGCAGCACGCCGATCTCGCGCAGCTTCGCGGTGACCGGCATGCCGTCCTTGCACGGAAGCTCCTCGGTGAGCGCGTAGCCGAGGCCCATGTGCACGGCGCCCTCGATCTGGGCCGTGCACTGCTGCGGGTTGAGGGCGCGACCGACGTCGTGCGCGGCGTAGACCGTGTCGACGGCGCCGGCCTCGTCCAGCACCACCACCTGGGTGGCCCAGCCGAAGGTCGTGTGCGTCTTGATCTTGCCGTTCTTGGTCTCGCCCGGCGCCGTGGTGTCGTCGACCGCGGTCGTGCCCTCGTAGATGCGGCCGGCGAGATCGTCGAGCGACAGGCCCTTGGCGAGATCGAGCTTCAGCTTCTCGGCGGCGTCGATGACGGCGCGGCCGGCGAGCAGCGTCGCGCGCGAGCCCGTCGTCTGGCCGGCGCCGAGCTCGAAGCGGGTGTTGACCTGCGGGCGGAAGATGTCGGCCGGCAGATGAGTCACCTCGACGGCGCATTGCGTCAGGATGGTGAGCAGCCCCTGCCCCATCTCGGTGAAGCCGGTGTGCAGGTCGATGGTGCCGTCGGGCTGGACGACGAGGCGGGCGTGGCCGCGCTCGATCGCGCCGTTGCCGAGGCCGGAGTTCTTCAGCGCGCAGGCGATGCCGACCGCGCGACCGGCGTTCTTCGCCGCGTAATAGGCGTCCTTGACGGCCGCGAGCGTCGTCTCGACGCCGATCGGCTTGTCGAGAATCTGGCCGGTCGTGTAGGCGTCGCCGGTGCGCAGCACGTTGCGCCAGCGCATCTCGAAGCCGTCGAGCCCGACCTTGGCGGCGAGCAGATCGAGGCAGCCCTCGATCGCGAAGCTGGTCTGGTTGACGCCGAAGCCGCGCATCGCGCCGCAGGGCGGATTGTTGGTGTAGGCCGCGGTCGATTCGATGTCGATCGCCGGCACCTTGTAGGGGCCGACCGCGTGGCCGGCGGCGCGCTCCAGCACCTTGCCACCGACCGAAGCGTAGGCGCCCGAGTCGCCCATGATCGAGATCCTGGCACCGGTGAGATGCCCCTGCGCGTCGCAGCCGACCGTGTAGGTCATGGTCAGCGGATGGCGCTTGGGATGCATGCGCACCGATTCGTCGCGGGTCAGCGTCACCCGCACGGGCCGCCCGGTCATACGGGCGAGCAGCGCCGTCTGCGCCTGGATGGTCATGTCCTCGCGGCCGCCGAAGGCGCCGCCGTTCGGCATCAGCTCGACGAACAGATTCTCTTCCGGCTCGCCCAGCACGCTCGCCACCTGGCGGCGATCGTCGAAGATGCCCTGGCCCTGGCTGTAGATGTGCAGCCGCCCGTCGGGCAGCGGCACGGCGAGCGTCGCCTCGGTCTCCAGGAACAGATGCTCGATACGTTGCGTCTTCCAGGTGCCGGTGACGACGTGAGTCGAGCCCTTCAGGGCCGCGTCGGCGTCGCCCTTCACGATCCGGGTCACCTGCAGGACGTTGGCGTGATTCGGATTGACCTGCGGGGCACCCGGCTTCACCGCCTCGAACGGGTCGAGCACGGGCGGCAGCGGCGCGTAGTCGACCTCGACCAGCGCGGCCGCCTCGCGGGCGATGCGGGCCGTGTCGGCCGCGATCGCGGCGACCACGTCGCCGACATAGCGGACCTCCTCACCCTCGGCGACCATCACGGGCCAATCCGGATAGATCAGGCCGACCCAGCGGTTGCCGGGCACGTCCTTGGCCGTGGCGACGGCGTGCACGCCGGGCAGCGCCAACGCCTTGCTGACGTCGATCTTGTTGACGCGGGCGCGCGCATGCGGCGACAGCACCACGACGCCGTGCAGCATGTTCGGGGCGTCGATGTCGGCGACGAAGGGCCGGCGGCCGAGCACCAGGTCGGAGCCCTGCCAGCGCTGCAGCGGCTCGCCGACGCCGCCGTTCTCGACCACGGGCGGCAGCGCGCCGCCGCGCTTGGCCTTGTGGATCAGCTCGACCGCGTCGAGAATCTTCACATAGCCGGTGCAGCGGCACAGATGGCCGTCGAGCGCCTTGGCAATCTCGTCGCGGGTGAAGTCGCGATCCTGGTCGGTGAGATACTTGATCCGCAGCACCAGGCCGGGCGTGCAGTAGCCGCATTGCAGGCCGGCGGTCGCCTGGAAGGCGTCGGCGTAGAGCTTGCGCTCGTTGTCGGAGACCCCCTCCAGCGTGAGGATCGAGCGTCCCTCGATCTGCGCCACCTTGATCGAGCAGGTGACCTTGGGCTGACCCTCGATCAGCACCAGGCAGCAGCCGCATTCCTTCTGGGGCGCGCAGCCGGGCTTGATCGACTTGATCTTGAAGTGCTCGCGCAGCACGTCGAGCAACGGCTCGTCGGCGAGCGTGTCGACCGCGACGAGATCGCCGTTCAGGCGGAAGCGGACTGTTTTGGTCATTATGGCGCTTCTCCTCGGTGTGTCTCAGAATCCGAAGTCGCCGAAGACGTCGTGCAGCTGCTCGCTGCGCCGCAGCTTCGCCTGCGCCGTCTCGCCGAGCGCGAGCGCGACCTCGGCGCACAGGTGATTGAGCAGGCTGAGCGGCGCCACGTAGGAATCGAACAGGCTGGCGCCACGGCTGAGGCAGCGGAACGTCACGGTCGCCTCGTCGGCGACGTCGCCGAGCGACGGGTCGGTGAGCAGAACGACATCGGCCCCGGCCGTGCGGGCGACGCGCAGGATCTTGGCCAGCACGGGCGGCCGGCGGCGGAAGCCCAGCATCAGCACGGCGTCGCCGGCCGACAGGGTGGAGAGATCCTCGGCCAGCGTCTGGCCGGGCAGCGGTAGAAGGCGGACGTCCGGCTTCACCTGCACCAGGAGCTCGCGGGCATAGAGCGCGAGCGCGTGGCTGTTGCGGAAGCCGACGACGAAGAGGCGCGGCGCCTTCGCCAGCACGGCGACGGCGCGCTCGGCGTGCTCGGGCGGGATGCCCTTCAGGGTCAGGGTCAGGCAGGCAAGATCGTGCTCGAGATGGCGGCCGAGATTGCCCGGCATCGCGGTCTCGCGCAGCTCGGCGAGCGGCGAGCCCGACGCCATGCCGGCGCGGGCCTGCTGGCGCAAGTCCTGGTAGTCGGCATAGCCGAGCCGCCGCACCAGACGGGTGGCGGTCGCCTTGGAGACCCCGGCGCGCTCCGCCAGCTCGGTCGCCGAATAGGCCGGCAGCTCGTCGCCGAGGTCGAGCAGCACGTCGGCGATCTTCCGTTCGCCGGCGGGCAGGCGCTCGTACTGGGCGCGGATCGCTTGGTCCAAGGGCTGCACCATGTCGGAGAGAGAAACACAAATTTCATCTAGACGCAATCGCGAAATTCGTGTTTCATATGCGCGAACCGGCCGGATATACGCCGCGCCTGCCCGCCACGGCATCCGGACCGTCACGAGGTTTTCGCTCCGTACGGAGTCGTGCGGATCAGGAGGCCATGCGGGCGAAGGCCTGTCGCCGAGGGGGCGGCCGGCCGGGACTGCAGCGAACTGCAGCCCAATTCGATTGGAGATGGATGCCGATGTCGAAGCTCGATGGCCGCGTGGCCGAACTCGCCGAAAAATACCACCCGCTGGCGATCGAAATCCTCAAGGAGGCCATCCGGATCCCGGCCGACTATGTCGACCGTCCGGTCGAGCAGGGCGGCGACCCGCGCTGCGGCACCTCGAATCACGAGTTCCCCCGCCTCGACTACCTGCGCAAGCGAATCATCGAGATCGGCGCCGTGCGCGACGCGAAGGACGTCGACTTCGACGCCTTCGGCAATCTCGTCTGGGTGGTGACCGACCCGAACGACGCCATTCCGGCCGACCAGAAGAAGGTCATCTATCTCGACGGTCACACCGACACGGTGAAGCCGCTGCGCGACGTCTGGCTCGCCAAGACCAACGGCGGCGTCGACGTCTATGACGGCCTGCTCGACCGCGCCAAGATCACCAAGCCGATGCTCGAGAAGGAGCTCGGCTGGGTGCCGCCGGAGAGCGAGTGGGACAGCCTGCTGTTCGGGCGTGGCTCGGCCGACCAGCTCGGCGGCGTGATCTCGCAGATCGTCGCCTCGAAGATTCTCCTCGAGCTCGCCCCCGAGGGCGCGCTGAAGGGCGTGATCGTGCGCTCCTATGCGACCGTCTGCGAGGAGGACAACGACGGCGCCGGCCCGATGTACGTGATGCGCAACGTCCTGCCGGGCGCCAAGCCCGAGCTGATCCCGGACGTCGTCATTCTCACCGACTCGACCGGCGACGCCAAGAAGGGCGCGCTCGGCATCTATCGCGGCCAGCGCGGCCGCATGCAGATCGAGGTGACCGTGACGGGCCGCTCGTCGCACGGCTCGATGCCGTGGATGGGCCTCAACCCGCTCGAGTTCGGCGCCGCGATCCTGAAGGAGGCGGCCGAGAAGTACGAGAAGCGCGACGGCTTCCTCGACAACGAATTCCTCGGCCACGGCACCCGCACCGCCTCGTGGGCGACGCTCGACACGCCGAGCGACTGCGCCGTGCCGGCCCGCTTCACGTTCCGGTTCGACCGCCGCCTCACCATCGGCGAGACGCCCGAGCAGTCGGTGAAGGACGTCGAGAGCCTCTCGTCGGTCGCCGCGGCCCGCGCCGCCGGCCTCGAGGTCACGGTCGCGATCCCGGTCTATCCGGACGCGAGCTGGAAGGGCTACGTGCTCAACAACGACCAGATCTATCTGGGTTGGGTGACGCCCGAGGAGCATCCGGCGATCTCGGCGGCCGTGACGGCCTACAAGGGCGTCGTCAGCCCGCACGTGAACGGCGTCAGCGGCACCGGCGGCTTCATCCCGAAGGAGCCGCGCGTCGATCGCTGGATCTTCTCGACCGACGGCGTCGGTTATCCGGTGCCCAAGGACGACACGTCGATCCCGGTCGGCAAGAGCAAGAACTGGGTCGTCTCGGGCGCCTACAAGCACCCGGCGATGTTCGGCTTCGCCCCCGGCATCGAGCAGAACACCCACAAGATCGCCGAATGCGTCGACGTGCGCGAGGTGCGGCATTGCATCGCCTTCCTGGCGCGCTTCCCCAGCGTGTTCGCCGGCAACGCCTGATTTCGACGACGACCGGGTCGTCCCTTGCGGACGGCCCGGCTCCCCGCCTTTCGAGCAGACCCCTGCTCCACTTCGTTCAGCAAGGATCACGCCCATGACGACCGCCGTCGAGAAAGAGCTCGCCGCCTTCAAGGCCCTGAAGACCGACCTGTTCCACAAGGACTTCCTGATCACGTGGGAGCACAAGCTCGACGAGATCAAGGCGATCCTGACGCTCGCCGAGGCGCTCAAGCAGCTGCACGCGCAGGGCACGTCCTACCGGGCGTTCGAGTCCGGCCTCGCGATCTCGATCTTCCGCGACAACTCGACTCGCACCCGCTTCTCGTTCGCCGCGGCCGCGAGCGCGCTAGGCTTCACGCTCTCCGAGCTCGACGAGGAGAAGAGCCAGATCGCCCACGGCGAGACCGTGCGCGAGACCGCCAACATGATCTCGTTCATGGCCGAGGCGATCGGCATCCGCGACGACATGTTCCTGGGCGAGGGCAACACCTACATGCGCGAGGTCGGCGCCGCGCTGACCGAGGGCACCGAGAAGGGCGTGCTGCATCGCCGCCCGAGCGTCATCAATCTGCAGTGCGACGTCGACCACCCGACCCAGGCGCTCGCGGACCTCGCCTGGCTGAAGAAGCATTTTGGCGGCCTCGAGAACCTCCGCGGCAAGAAGATCGCCATGACCTGGGCCTATAGCCCGAGCTACGGCAAGCCGCTCTCGGTGCCGCAGGGCGTGATCGGCCTGATGAGCCGCTTCGGCATGAATGTCAGCCTCGCCCATCCGGAGGGCTACGGCCTGATCCCGGACGTGATCGAGACGGCGCGCAAGCAGTCGGTCGAGACCGGCGGCTCGTTCGAGGTAGTCAACAGCATGGAGGCCGCCTTCGAGAACGCCGACATCGTCTATCCGAAGTCGTGGGCGCCCTATCAGGTCATGCAGCGCCGCACCGAGCTCCTGAAGGCCTCCGACAAGGACGGCCTCAAGGCGCTGGAGAAGGAGTGCCTGGCCAACAACGCCAAGTTCCAGAACTGGGAGTGCGACCGCGCCAAGATGAACCTCACGCGCGACAAGTCGGCCCTCTACATGCACTGCCTGCCGGCCGACATCACCGACGTGAGCTGCAAGAAGGGCGAGGTCTCGGCCGAGGTGTTCGAGCAGTATCGCATCCCGACCTATCACGAAGCGAGCTACAAGCCGTTCGTGATCAGCGCCCTGATGTTCCTCACCCGCCTGCGCGATCCGGCCGCGAAGCTGGAGGAGATCATCCGCCGCGCCAAGCCGCTCAGCCTCTGAGGCGGAGCGACCACGCACGGCACGTCCCCTCGTGGTGAGGGGCGGCCGCAGGCCGCGTCTCGAACCACGAGGCCAAGGCACAAGGCGAGCCGACGTCGAATGGTCTCGACGTCGGGGCCGCCTTCGCCCTTCGAGACGCCCGCTGCGCGGGCTCCTCAGGGTGAGGGCGGATTTCGTATTTTCATTCGGGACCGGCATCAGACCGGCCAACGAGTCTCCACCGGGAGGGGGCTGCCAATGTCGAAGAGCAAGACCGTCGTCGTCGCGCTCGGCGGCAATTCGTTCATCGCCGACGAGAGTCATCAATCGGTTCCGGACCAGTACCGCGCCGCCGAGAAGGCCTGCGCCGAGATCGTGCAGCTGCTGCGCGATCCCGCGCTGCGGCTCGTGGTGACGCACGGCAACGGCCCGCAGGTCGGCTTCATCCTGCGCCGCTCCGAGCTCGCCGCGCCGGCGCTCCACCAGGTGCCGCTCGATTCCTGCGTCGCCGACACGCAGGGTGCGCTCGGCTATCAGCTCGAGCTGGCGCTGCGCAACGAGATGCGCCGCCATGGCGTCGACCGCTCGCCGGCCGCGCTCGTGACGCTAGTCGCGGTCGATCGCGACGATCCCGCGTTCAAGAACCCGACCAAGCCGATCGGCTCGTTCCTCACCAAGGAAAAGGCCGAGGAGCATCGCACGAAGGACGGCTGGGACGTGGTGGAGGATGCCGGCCGCGGCTGGCGTCGTGTCGTCGCCTCGCCGCAGCCGAAGGCGATCCTCGATCTCGAAGCGGTGCAGCGCCTGCTCGACGCAGGCTTCGTCGTCGTCGCGGCGGGCGGCGGCGGCATCGCCGTGGTCGAGGACGAGAACGGGTCTCTGACCGGTGCCTCCGCCGTGGTCGACAAGGACCTCGCGTCGAGCCTGCTCGCCCGCCAGCTCGGCGCCGAGATGCTGGTCATCACCACGGGCGTCGAGAAGGTCGCGCTCGATTTCGGCAAGCCGACCCAGCGCGCGCTCGACACCATGACGCTGGCCGAGGCGCGCCGCTACATGGCCGAGGGGCACTTCAAGCCCGGCAGCATGCTGCCGAAGGTCGAGGCCTGCGTGGCGTTCCTGGAGGGTGGCGGCCGCGAGGCCGTGATCACAGATCCGGGCCACATGGCGGCCGCGATCGAGGGCCGGGCCGGGACGCGCGTCGTCGCCTGACCCGTCAGGCACGGGACCCGAGTCCCGTGTCCGGTGTTACGCTCCAATGCGACCTGCGCACAGCGCGGTGGCGGCGTTTCCGGTAGAACGGAGCGCCGCCGCCGCGCGTTACGCGCGCGGCCGGCCGATCTGTCGCGAACAGGAGCGCGCGATGCCGCACCCCGTCTTCCAGCCCGGCGCCGTCGCCGTCGTCACCGGCGGCGCAGCCGGCATCGGCCTCGCGGCCGTCCAGGCGTTCGCGAGGCTCGGTCTCACCGTGGTCATCGCCGACGTGAGTCCCGAGCATCTCGCGGCCGCGGAGGCCGCGGTGCACGCCGAACGTCCGGACGCGACCATCGTGACTCGCGTCATCGACGTGAGCCGGCGGGAGGATCTCGAAGCGCTGGAGGCGGAGGTCCGCGAGCGATTCGGCGGCACCGACGTGCTGATGAACAATGCCGGCGTGCAGCCGGGCAGCCACATGTTCGCCCCGCAGGCGAACTGGGAGCGCATTCTCGGCGTCAATCTGTGGGGCGTGATCCACGGCTGCCACGTCTTCGTGCCGCACATGATCAACCGCGGCCGGCCCGGCCTCGTGATCAACACCGGCTCGAAGCAGGGCATCACCACGCCGCCCGGCGACCCCGCCTACAATGTCTCGAAGGCCGGCGTGAAGACGTTCACCGAGCTCCTGGCGCACGAGCTGCGTACCACGGACAACTGCGCCGTGACGGCGCATCTGCTGATTCCCGGCTTCGTGTTCACGGCGCTGACGGCGCGCGGTCGCACCGAGAAGCCGGCCGGCGCCTGGACGCCCGAGCAGACCATCGAGTCGATGATGTCGCATCTCGACCGCGGCGACTTCTACATCCTCTGCCCGGACCACGAGGTTACGCGGACGCTGGACGAGTGTCGGATTCTCTGGGCTGCGGGGGATCTTGTGGAGAACCGGCCGGCGCTGTCGCGCTGGCACCCCGACTATGCCGAGGCCTTCGCCGCCTTCGTAAAGGGCGGCGAGAAGGACTGATCGGCACTCCGCCCAGCGTCGCTCGGAACTCGCCTTGATCAAGCCGGCCGATCGGTGCGCGACCCGCACGCTCGATGCGTTGTCGGTTTGAAGCGATTCCGGAACGACGCAAAACCGCCCGCCGGGCTTTTGGCCTTGGCGGGCGGTTTTGGGTGGGTTGATATCGTGGAGAGGCATCCGTTCTTGGCAGGCCTGGCAGCGACCTACTCTTCCGAGCCTTGAGACTCAGTACCATTGGCGCTGGGGGGTTT